>USJB01000136.1 GCA_900554905.1 uncultured Collinsella sp.
TCCGGCAGTCGTGGGATCAGCGAATGCGCTGGACCAAGGGCTTTTACCAGGTGTTCTTTACCTACGGTAAGCATCTGGTCAAGTCGACGTTCCGCTATCATCGCTTTGCTGCCTACGACATGTTTATGACGATCGCACCGGGCATGCTGCTGTCCCTGATCTCCATGCTCGCCAATGCGACGTTCCTGATCGTGGGCAGTCTTTCGCACGGCTTCTTGGCTACCGAAGTCGAGATGCAGGCGTGCGCCGCTTCGCTCATTATGACCTTCGCCATGATGTACCAGACCTTCTTTATCCTGGCGCTACTCACGACCATCTTCGAGTACAAGCACATTCACTGCGCGCAAAAGTGGCGTTTGGTAACCAACCTGTTTACCTTCCCGATCTTTATGTTCAGCTATATCCCCATCACGGTGGCCGCGCTGTTCCTGAAGGTCGACTGGGTCCCGACGCAGCACGCCGTCAACGTTACTCTCGACGAGGTCATGCAAGGCGCCAAATAACCACCACCAAAACCACCGCAAAGGGGACAGGCACCTTTGTGGTGGTTTTTGCTTTTGCGATGCAGCTCGAGGAGGCGTCCGATGGTCTATATCCCGTTTTGGATTTGCATCTTTGCCGGTGCGGTGGTTGATGCCCGTGAGCGGCGGTTTCCGAATGCGCTTGCCGGTGCGTGTGCGGTGGCGGCGTTAGCAGGCGTTTGGCTCGACAGGGGCGTTAACACTGCACTTGATCATGCCGGTCTTGCGGTCATTGTCTACCTTGCCCTTGTGCTTACTGAGTCACTCTGGCGTCGTGTTCGCCACGCTCCCGGCATTGGCATGGGGGACGTCAAGGCGCTCTTCGCGCTTTGCACGCTCGACCCTATGGGTGGCATCGTGGCATTTGCCGCCGCGCTCCTGGTCCTTGCCCTCTTCTGCCTCTTCACAAAATCGCGCTCCCTGCCATTGCTCCCGTTTTTAGTGCCGATTTTTGCCATAATCGAGGTCGTGGGCTGCACTTTGTAATCAATTGCGCATCCTTCTTAAGGAGCATGCCATGGCAACTAATCAAGAAACGGCCGTCATTAAGGCGCGCATGGACCGTATTCCCTCGGCGTTGTCGCCCGAACTCGTCGAGCGCATTTCCGCCGATCGCGCTTCGGGTGCCGTCAATCCGTATCGTTGCAACGACGACCAGGTCATTCGTCGAATTGATCGCGCTGCCGACAAAGGCACGCTCATGCGCCCGGCGTTTATGCGCGATACCGAAAAGATACTTCATCTTCCGGCGTACACCCGGTATGCGGGCAAAACGCAGGTCTTTAGCTTTCGTAGCAATGACGATCTGTCACGCCGGGGTTTGCACGTGCAGCTTGTCTCGCGCATTGCGCGCGATATCGGTCGCGCCCTGGGGCTCAATTGCGACCTGATCGAGGCGATTGGCCTGGGCCACGACTTAGGACACACGCCCTTTGGCCACGCCGGTGAGCGCTTTCTCAACGATATCTATCACGAGCGTACGGGGCGTTATTTTTTCCATAACGTGCAGTCGGTCCGTGTGCTCGACGCTTTGTACGGCCGCAACGTGTCGCTCCAGACGCTCGATGGCGTGCTGTGCCACAACGGCGAGTACGAACAGCGTGTTTTTGAGCTTTCGGACATGGGCTCTTTTGAACAGTTTGATCAGACGGTTGAGGATTGCATTGCCGCGGGTTACGGCGCAATTGAGCACCTGCGTCCCATGACGCTCGAGGGCTGCGTGGTCCGCATCTCGGATATCCTTGCCTACGTTGGGCGCGATCGCCAAGACGCCATTGCGGCGGGCCTGCTGTCGCCCGATGCTTTTGACGATGGCCTGGGTGGGGCATACAACAGCTGGATCCTTACGCATGCCTCCATCGATATCGTTGAGCACAGCTATGGTAAGCCGCGCATCGAGATGAGCGAGGACCTGTTTGAGGAAATTCGCCGAGCCAAGCGCGAGAACTACGAGAAGATCTATAGCAAGGGCGGTATCGAAGGCGATTCCGAGGCGGAGCTGCGCGAGGCGTTCGTAAAGCTCTACGACCGTTGCCTGCGGGATCTAAACAGTGGCGACGAGTCCTCTTACATCTTTAAGCACCATATTTCGCGCATTGAGCAGCAGCTTTCCTACTACGACCGCACCTATGCCTGGCGGGACGACAAGGATCAAGCCGTGGTGGATTATATCGCGAGCATGACGGACGGTTATTTCTGCGAGCTGACGAGCAAGCTGTTCCCTGGTCTGGAGTTTCCGCACCGTACCTATATTAACGAACGGTAGTTCGTATCTTTTCGGTATACTGTTTGTGGAAAACGTTTTTGATTGATGCACGGGATGGCTATGGACGACCTTTTTTCTGCTTCGACGCGCGAGCGTTCCTTTCAGAATGCGCCGCTCGCGGTGCGCATGCGACCCAATTCGCTCGACGAGTACGTGGGCCAGCAAAAGGCCGTCGGTAAGGGTTCATGGCTGCGTGCCGCGATTGAGCACGACGTGCTTTCGAGCGTGATTCTGTACGGGCCTGCCGGTACGGGCAAGACGACGCTGGCCCACATTATCGCTAACCATACCAAGAGCGAGTTTGTCGAGGTCAGCGCCGTGACGGGTACCGTGAAGGATCTGCGTCGCGTGATTGACGAGGCCAAGACGCGCCTGAATACCTACGACCGCCGCACCATCTTGTTCATCGACGAGATTCACCGCTTCTCTAAGTCGCAGCAGGATGCCCTGCTGCATGCGGTTGAGAACCGCACCGTCATTATGATTGGCGCCACGACGGAGAACCCGTACTTCGAGGTCAACTCGGCACTGTTGTCGCGTGGGCGCGTGGTGGAACTTGAGCATCTGAAGGATGAGGATATCGCTACGCTTATTGAACGTGCGCTTGAGGCACCGCAGGGCTTGAATGGAAAGTTCTCGGCCGATGTTGATACGGTCAAGACCATTTGTACGCTGGCCGCGGGTGATGCACGCTCGGCCCTGACGACACTTGAGCTGGCGAGCGAGATTGCCGTCACGCGTCCCGATACCGAGGGAACGCCAGCGCCTGCGGCAGGGGAGCGCTATCCCATCACCGTGGATGACGTGAAGATCGCCAACCCGCGTCGCGGCTTTACTTATGACAAAAACGGCGACATGCACTACGACATTATCAGTGCGTTTATTAAGTCTATGCGCGGCAGCGACCCCGATGCCACGATCTATTGGCTCGCGCGCATGATTGACGCAGGGGAGGATCCCAAGTTTATTGCGCGCCGTATTATGATCCATGCTTCGGAGGACGTCGGTAACGCCGATCCGCAGGCGCTTTTGGTGGCACATGCCGCGTTTAAATCAGCCGAGGTCATTGGCTATCCCGAGTGCCGCATTAACCTGGCTCAGGCTGCACTCTATGTGTGCTTGGCGCCAAAATCCAACGCGTGTGAGGCTTCGATCGATGCCGCGCTGGCCGATATTCATAGCAGCGGCTTGCGCGAGGTGCCGAGTTATCTGCGCGATCGCCATCGCCCGGGCAGCGATGAATACGGTGTGTATAAGTATCCACATGATTATCCCGAAGGCTGGGTCGACCAGCGCTATTTGCCCGAAGGCTTGGAACGCGGTGCATTTTGGCAGCCTGCCGGCCGCGGTTGGGAAGAATGGCGCGTAGAGCAAAGTGAACGCGACCGCAGCGGGAATGCACCGAAGTAGCTGCTGATAATTTTGTCCCACGTTGCTGCTCATGGCATGTTCGGTCCCCTTTGGGGTACCATGGAAACCGTCTGTATATCGATTCCTTTGGGAGGCTTGTATGAGTCCCATTCAAATCGCCCTGCTGCTGCTCGCCGTTGCCGGCGTGTGGGCTGTTATCGAGCTCGCGCTCACACTGCGCAAGACCCGCACTGTCGTTGAATCACTCGATAAGACG
>USJB01000137.1 GCA_900554905.1 uncultured Collinsella sp.
TTAGGCATATTAGTTCTCCTCGGTCTCAGCGGTCTCGGACTCAGCAAAGTTCCAGCCGGCAAGGCGGTCCTTCGCGGTATCGATGTCCAGGTAGTTCTCCTCGCCGTCCATGAGTCGCGTAAAGGCGGTAAAGAGATAGTGGGCATCGGTGGGGCCGGGCGAGGCCTCGGGATGGTACTGAACCGAGAAGCACGGGGCGTCGAGCAGCTGGATGCCCTCGGCGGTGCCGTCGTTGAGGTTCACGTGCGTCAGGCGAATGCGGCCGAAGCGCTCGTTCATCACGACTGGCGCGATGCCGCGGCGCACCCAGACGCGCAGATCTCCATCGGCCGCATGCTCGGTCTCGCCGCCGGAAAGCTCGGGGACAAGCTTGCCCAGGCTGGGGAACAGCAGGCCAAAGCCATGGTTTTGCGCGGTAATCTCCACGCGACGGCTTACCAGGTTCATGACCGGCTGGTTGCCACCGCGGTGACCGAACTTAAGCTTTTCCATCTGGGCGCCGCAGGCCAGGCTGATCATCTGGTGACCAAGGCAAATGCCAAAGATCGGCACCTTGCCGATCAGCCGCTGCACCTGCTCGTAGGTCTCCACCACGGCATCGGGGTCGCCGGGGCCGTTGGATAAAAAGACGCCGTCGGGATTCATGTCGAGCACCTCACCCGCGGGCGTATCCCACGGCACGACAGTAAGGTCGCAGCCGGCACGGACCAGACCCTCCAGGATGCCGCGCTTGACGCCGCAGTCGTAGGCGACCACGTTGTGGCGGGAAGGAGCGGCAGGGGCAAGCGCAAAGTCATGCGTAGCAGGCAGATCGCTCGCGGCAAAAGTGTGGGGCTCAGAGCAGCTCACGGTCTTGACCAGGTTCTCGCCCACCAGCGTCGGCGCGGTGGCCAGACGCTCGGCAAGCTCGTCGACGTCAAAGATTTCCGTCGAGATAATGCCCATCTTGGAGCCGTTGTCGCGCAGGTGGCGCACAAGAGCGCGGGTGTCGACGCCCTCGATAGCGACGATGCCGTGGGCGCGCAGGTACTCCGGCACGCTGACGGCCGAGCGCCAGTTGGAAGGCGTGGCGCACATGTCGCGAACGATCATGCCGCGCATGGCCGGAGCGCTCGCAGGGCGCACGGCGTCGCCGGGGAAGGCCGACTGGACGTCGGTCTCGTCGATACCGTAGTTGCCGATCTGCGGATAGGTCATGGTTACGATTTGGCCGGCATAACTCGGGTCGGTCATGACCTCAAAGTAGCCCTCGAGCGAGGTGTTGAAGCAGACTTCGCCGGTCGCGGTGCCCTCGGCGCCGCATGCACGTCCATAAAAAATGGTCCCATCCTCAAGATACAGGATGCAGGGACCGCAGGTGCCCTTGCTGGTTTTGGCCAGCATGCGCTGGCAAAGCTCGCTGGGCGCGAAGGTGCGGGCGGCAGCGCCCGCGGTATGGTTGTTCGCCATAATTCTCCTTCCCGGTCTCACAGGACCGGCTTAAAGGTGTGTAGTTAGGCCTCGCGGTATTGTAACCGCAAGTATGCCTCATGGCGTTAATTTCATCGAAATGTTTACGAAATGATAATTATGACTTTCTATGCATAATGATTTTTCTGGGACGGGGATTAAAAAATCATCCCGCGAGGCTTGTGGCTCACGCGGGATGATGACGTCTTATTATTTCTTGTCCTGCTCCAGCAGTTCGGACGGTGTGCGATCGGGCTTGCCGCCGCGGAAAATCTCGCGGCCATGCAGACGATGCTCCAGGTCACGTTCGGCCTTTTCCTCGTCAATCTTGGTCTGGCTCACCACCGGGTCCTCAATCAACGACGACACCGAGTTCACCTGCTTCTGAATGCGCTCGGCGATGGTGTCATCCATACTCACGATGCGCATCTTCCAGTCGATACTCGTGGCGTTGGATGAGCTCTTGGTCCACACGAACGTCAAAATGGCGCTCTGGTGGCCGCGCGCGGGGAACATGCCAAAGAAGGAATCGTGTTGGATTCTGCTGTCCTCGTTGATATAGGCGTGAACGTTATACACCACGCGGTCGATCTTATCGTTGAGCAACGCGTTGGTCGCAAGCGCCGCAGCCTGAATCTGCCCGTTGGACAGCAGCTCGAGCTCGTTGGCAGACGACGTGTCCAACACCGTCACCTCTACCGTACCCGTGCGCTCGTCCGCCTCGTCGACGCTAAAGTCGAGCGGGAACTGCGTAAAGCCGTTGCCCCACTCAAGGCCGCCCTTGAGCGCGGTCGAAACGGTATCGACCGAAACGCTCTCGGACAGATTGGCGGTATTCAGACGGCGCATCACGCCGTAGCCAATCTGCATGCCCACGATCAGCACCAAGATGCCGATAACCACGACCATGGCAGTCTTCGTAATGGTGTGGCTCACCTGCGAACCCGAAGGGTCGTCCTCGGACAGCGGGTCGATATGTTTTGCCTGGCTCGCGCGGTCCTCGCTGCGCAGCCGCGCCAGCGTCGCCTTGTCACCGCGCTTGACGGCAGCCTCTTTCTCGCGCATGCGCTCGGTACGCTTTTTGGCGAGCGTCGGATCCAAGACGCCGGATGCATCGATTTCGGAGAATAACTCCGTCACTTCTTCCGGAGTCAAAGGGTTCTTGTCAGCCATAAACTTCCTGTCATATCAATCAGTCGAGCTCGTGCGCACGCGCACCTTCGAACTGCATTCGATAGTAACGGGCATAAGTGCCGCCACGGGCGAGAAGCTCCTCGTGCGTGCCACGTTCCACAACGCGACCATGCTCAACGGTCGCAATCTCATCGGCGTGTTTAATGGTCGAGAGACGGTGGGCGATGATAATCGTGGTGCGGCCGCGCGCCAGCTCTTCGAGCGACTCCTGCACCGCTTCCTCGCTCTCGTTATCCAGAGCACTCGTCGCCTCATCCAAAATAAGGATCTTGGGATTCTTGAGAAACACGCGCGCAATGGCTACGCGCTGCTTCTGGCCGCCCGAAAGACGGCTGCCGCGCTCGCCCACCACGGTGTCGTAGCCTTGCGGAAGCGACTCGATAAAGGTATCGATATTGGCGCGGCGGGCCGCCTCGGCGATCTCTTCTGCCGTGGCGCCCGACTTGCCGTAGGCGATGTTCTCGCCGATCGTTCCATCGAACAGGTACACATCTTGCTGCACCAGGCCGATGGCACGGCGCAGGCTATGCTGCGTCACGTCGCGCACATCCTGGCCGTCGATACTAATGGAGCCACCGGCAACGTCGTAAAAGCGCGGCAACAGCGAACAAGTCGTCGATTTGCCGCCGCCCGAGGGGCCAACCAAAGCGATGGTCTGACCGGGCCTAATGGACAGATCCATATGGTCGATAACGGGACGTGCCCCATCGTCCGCGCCAAGCTCAACATCCTCGTAGTTAAAGCACACGTTGCGGTACTCCACGGCACCAGCCGTCACCTGCAGATCCGCAGCGCCCGGCTTATCCTGAATATCGGGGACAGTCGAGAGCACCTCGTCCATGCGCTTAAAGCCGGCAATGGCCTTCTGATACGTCTCGGCCGAATTGACGAGCGTCTCGAGAGGCGTGCAGAACAGTGAAATGTAAAGCGCGAAGGTTGCCATATCGACCGCCTGCAGCTGACCCTGGGCAACGAGCCAACCGCCCAGCAGCACCACGATCACATAGAGCACGCCCGAGAGCAGGCCATACGTCGCAGTGTAAACGCCCATGGCGTGATACATATTCTCTTTGGACGAAAGATAGCGGTCGTTGGAGGCGCGGAACTTGGAGCGTTCAGCCTCCTCGTTCGCAAAACTCTTGACCACGCGCATGCCGGCCAGCGAATCCTGCAGCTGAGCATTAATACCGCTGATCTTTTTGCGGTTGTCGCTAAAGACCTCGCGCATGCGCATGTTCTGCCAAAACATGATGGCCGCAAACAC
>USJB01000138.1 GCA_900554905.1 uncultured Collinsella sp.
TGCCTGAGAAATCGACGCGAGTGGTGAGGCTATCCATGGTGTCGCGTAATACCGGCATGTGCTGTTCCGCGTACTCCATTGCCTCCAGTCCGCTTGCCTTGCGCATATCGGTGATGGAATCGATGCTTTGTGTGCCGTCGCATAGGAATTCCTCGCTGTGCCCGTCGGTCATCGTGGCATCTTCGACGGTCATGCCCCATTGCTGGGCCTGAGACTTGATTTCGGCATGCTTCTGCGGCTCCGGAATCGCGAGTCGGGCTCCTGCCAGTGATCGATTCGTCTTCTGGGATCGGGCTGCCGCCCACGCTGCAAAATCGCTGTCTGCTGTAATGCTTTTCTTCATATTCCCCATGGTACGCATGCATGCCGCTGCTCCGCCGCTGCGCGTGTGGCGTGGGTGAAGAGCGTGCTTGGGCGCGTTGCGTGCGTCGACTTCGGCAGTTTCGAACAGGCATGTTGCATCGAACAAATGTTCGACTGTGTTGATATGCTGGTCGGGCCAGCGGTGGTAAGGAGGTGATGGCGATGGGCAGCGGAACGGTATCGACGCAACGCGAGCATACCTATATTGCCATTGATCTCAAGTCCTTCTATGCCTCGGTGGAGTGCGTGGCGCGCGGACTCGACCCGTTGACCACGCATCTGGTGGTGGCCGATGAAACCCGCACCGATAAGACAATATGTTTGGCGGTCTCACCCTCGCTGAAGAACTATGGCATTCCCGGTCGTGCGCGGCTGTTTGAGGTAAAACAGCGCCTGAATGGAGTCAACATCGAGCGCGCGGTCCATGCTCCCGGCGGCCGATTAATCGGGGAGTCCTGCGATGCATGCGACCTGGAACGCTCGCCGGGACTCAAAGCCTCGATGGTCATCGCCAAGCCGCGCATGGCGCACTATCTGGAAATCAGCGGGCAAATATATGGCATCTACCTCAAATACGCCGCACCCGAGCACATCCATGTCTACTCGATTGACGAGGTGTTCATCGATGCCACGCCATATCTGCGCTCGCTGGGTATGGGGCCGCATGCGATGGCGCGAACCATCGTGCGCGAAATCCTCACCAAAACCGGCATCACCGCCACTGCCGGCATCGGCTCCAACATGTATCTGGCCAAAGTCGCCATGGATATCGTCGCCAAGCACATGCCCGCCGACAAGGACGGCGTGCGCGTGGCCGAACTGAATGAAATGTCATATCGTCGGCTGCTTTGGGATCATCGTCCGCTCACCGATTTTTGGCGGGTTGGGCGCGGCTATGCCAAGAAGCTCGAGCATGCCGGACTGATGACCATGGGCGATATCGCCCGATGCTCGGTGGGTCGTGCTTCGGATTACTACAACGAAGACCTGCTGTATCGCATGTTCGGTGTCAATGCCGAACTGCTCATCGACCATGCGTGGGGCTGGGAGCCGTGCGAAATCGCGGATATCCGATCCTATGAGCCAGGTGCGCACAGCATTAGCAGTGGGCAGGTGCTCACCGGCCCCGCCGACTATGCCACGGCCCGGCTGATCACCAAGGAGATGGCCGATGCGCTGGCCCTCGATCTGGTCGATAAAAGCGTGCTGACGAACCGACTGACGCTCGCCGTCGGCTATGACATCGGCAGTCTTGATTCGTCAAAGCTCGATTCGTGCGCTGATTATGCGATGAAACGTGCCGCTGAGCGGGCGGCGAAAAGCTATCAAGGGCCGGTGACCATCGACCGATTTGGGCGCAAGGTGCCCAAGAGCGCGGTCGGGTCGATTGGTTTGGGTGATTTCACCTCGTCGTCGGCACGTATTCGTGAGGCTATGACGATGTTGTACGAGCGCATTGTGGATTCACGCTTGCTTGTGAGGCGGTTGACCGTCATCGCCGATGATGTGGCCACTCCGGAGGAGCTGGCCGCCGGCAAACGCTATGAACAGCTCGACTTGTTCGGTGATGACGGGGCCCAATCGTATGGATCCGATTCCACCAGCGAAAAAGATGGAGAGCATGATATCCAGCGTGCGCTGCTGGATGTGAAACGTAAATTCGGCCGCAACGCCGTCATCAGCGCCGGCGCGGCGGGGATGCTCCTCGCGTTCTTCTCAGTGGGCGGACTTGCGCACGGCCTCATGACCGGCGAGCTCACCGGTGCCCTGGCGACGCCCCTGAGCTGGGTGCCGCTCGCCTGGCCCGCGCGCCTGGGGTCGCTCGGGGTGGAGGCCTTCATCGACGCCGCACGCGCGGCGGGCCCTCTCCTCACGACTGCGCTCGCTGGCCTCGTGCTCACCCTGGCAGCCGACGCCGTCCTTCTCGCCTGGTTCTGCCGCTTCGAGGACGGGAGGGCAGATGCGTAGGAAGCCGCTCGCCGCCGTGCTCGCCCTCCTCTCCGCAGCGCTCGTCCTGGGCGGGAATGCCCTGCTCGACGCCGGCTGGGGGTCGGCGCTGCGCTCGATCGCCGACCGCGTGCTGCCCAACCCTGAGATCGCCATGTGGGCGCCCGCGCCCGAGCCCGGCAGCCACGCGAGCTCCTACGCCGACGCCACCGGGTCGGGGGCGAACTACGTCTACCTGGTGGACGCGGCGGACGACAGGGGCAATGTCCGAGAGCTCCAGCTCATCTTCTTCGGGCGGGAGTCGGACGGCCAGGGCTGGCTCGAGATCGAGGCGCGCGGTGGCTCGGGTGTGCGCTACCGCGCGCGTGATGCGGCCGAGGCGCCCGCGGCTGCGCGCGGGGCTCTAGACCGCTGAGCGCGGCGCAAGTACAATGCAACGGGAGTTTCAGGAGGTCGAACATGGCGAGGATACTGGCAGTGGATGATGAGCGAGCGATCCTCGACGCGCTCGCGCGCGTCCTCGGCCGCGACGGCCATGAGGTCGTCAAGGCAGCGGACCCGACGGCGGTCCCGGGGATGGACCTCTCGCGCTTCGACCTCGTGCTCTGCGACGTCATGATGCCGGGGCTCGACGGCTTCGAGCTCGTGCGGCAGATCCGCCCGGACTTCGACGGGCCCATCATCTTCCTGACCGCGCGCGTGGCCGAGGAGGACGCCGTGGCCGGCTACGGCCTGGGCGCCGACGACTACGTCCGCAAGCCCTTCGGGGCCGCGGAGCTGCGCGCCAAGGTCGCGGCCCATCTACGCCGTGAGCGCCGGCCGCGCTCGCACGCCCTCTCCTTCGGGGAGGTGCGGATCGACCTCGGGGCGCGCGGCCTCGCCGTGGGCGGTGAGGCCGTGCCGCTCACGCCCACCGAGTACGCCATCTGCGAATACCTCGCCCGCCACCCCGGGCAGGTCATGAGCCGCGCGCAGATACGCGAGGCGGTGCTCGGCTGGGAGAGCGACGCCGACGACGCGGCCATATCCATGCAGGTCAGCCGCGCCCGGAGGAAACTCTCCGAGGCCGGCGCCGATCCGATCGCGACCGTCTGGGGGATGGGGTACAAGTGGCAGCTCTGAGGACCGGGGCGCGAGGTCGCGGGGGCATGCCGCTCTCCTTCGTCATCGCGCGCTACTTCGCCTACGCGTTCGCGGCGGTCGCCACGGCGTGGCTCGCCTCGTTCATGGCGCTCTCCGCGGCGATCAACGCGGGCTTCGTCTACGAGGCAAGCTGGGGGCCGGCCAATACGCGCGAGGTCGCGGAGGGCCTGGCACGCGACGGCGTCTGCGGGCAGCAGGACGTGCCGACGGCGTACCGCTATCTCATCCTAAATAAGGACGGATACGTGCTGATGACAGACCTCGAGGGCACGCGGCTCGAGGACGCGACGGAAATGGCCCGTGCGGCACTCGCCGCGGATCCGGGCACAGTGGAGATCGAGGGCGGGGGCTCGGGCCTCACCTACGCCGCGTTCCCGCTCAAGGGCGG
>USJB01000139.1 GCA_900554905.1 uncultured Collinsella sp.
AGGTCAAGGCCGAAAACCAGACCTTCGCCACCATCACCCTGCAGAACTACTTCCGCATGTACGACAAGCTGGCAGGCATGACCGGTACCGCAGAGACCGAAGCCGCCGAATTCATGGGCACCTACAAGCTGGGCGTGCTGCCGATTCCGACCAACAAGCCGATGATCCGCGAGGATAAGGACGATCTGATCTTCCGTACCAAGAAGGAAAAGCTCGCCGCCATCGTCCGTGATGTGGCCAAGCGCCACAAGAAGGGCCAGCCGGTCCTGCTGGGTACCGCATCCGTGGAATCCTCCGAAGTCGTGTCCTCTCTGCTTGACGTGGCCAAGATTCCTCACCAGGTGCTGAACGCGAAGCAGCATGACAAGGAAGCCGCCGTTGTGGCCGTCGCAGGCCGTAAGGGCGCCGTCACCGTGGCCACCAACATGGCAGGCCGTGGTACCGATATCATGCTCGGCGGCAACGTCGAGTTCCTCGCCGATGCGAAGCTCAAGTCCGAAGGCTACTCCCCGGATGACACTCCGGACGAGTACGAGAAGCGTTGGCCGGGCACTTTGGCCGAGATCAAGGACCAGGTCAAGGACGAGCATGAGGAGGTCGTCAAGCTCGGCGGTCTGTATGTGCTCGGCACCGAACGTCACGAATCCCGCCGTATCGACAACCAGCTGCGTGGCCGCTCCGGACGTCAGGGCGATCCGGGCGAGACCCAGTTCTACCTGTCGCTCGAGGACGACCTCATGCGCCTGTTCGGCGGCGACAAGATGGACCGCGTCTCCAAGATGATGGTCACGGCCGACATGGGCGACGACATGCCCATCCAGCACAAGATCATCTCCAAGGCCGTCGAGAGCGCCCAGCACAAGGTCGAGAGCATCAACTTCTCCATGCGTAAGAGCGTCCTTGAGTACGACGACGTCATGAACAAGCAGCGCCAGGTCATCTACGCCGAGCGCAACAAGATTCTGGACGGCAAGGACCTGACCGACCACATCACCGAGGTCATGCACGACACCGTGTACCGCTGCGTGCAGGAGTTCTGCACCAAGGACAGTCACGATGGCGAGCGTGACCTGGAGGGCCTGCGCAAGTGGGTTGTGGAGCTCACCGGCCACATCGATACGCCGAAGTTCCCCGACGAGGACTTTGAAGCCCTGGCTGCTGATGTCTTGGCCTATGTTGAGAAGTGCTACAACATGAAGGCCGAGCGCCTGGGTGAGGACCTCATGCGCGAGCTCAACACCCAGGTCATGCTGCGCGTTATCGATACTCGCTGGATGAACTACCTGCAGGAGATGGACTACCTCAAGACCGGTATCGGACTGCGCGGCTTTGGTCAGCGCGACCCGCTGGTCGAGTACAAGACTGAGGCTTATGGCGCGTTCCAGATGCTCGTCGACACCATGTACGAGGATTACCTGCGTACCGTTCTGCGCATCGAGATCAAGGCCGCCCCGCAGGCCGTGGGGCACAAGGAGGACCCCGCGCTCGAGGGTGCGCACTTCTCCGGCCCCGCCGATGTCGATGGCGACAACGGCAACTCGGTGCTGCGCAAGCAGGCGCAGGTGCAGGCCCGCACGGCTGTCCAGGGTGGTCCGGCTGCCGTCAACAACGGTGGCAAGGTGACCACCTATCGCAAGTCCGAGAGCGACGATCCGTACGTCAACGTGGGTCGCAACGACCTGTGCCCCTGCGGCAGCGGCAAGAAGTTCAAGTACTGCCACGGCAGGAATCGTTAATGGCCGAGGCTTTAGAGGTAACGCCCGCCGAGCTGGACGCGTTTGCGGACCGGCTCGATGAGGTCGAGTCATATCTCCACCTGGACGAGAAGCGTACCCGCGTGTCCGAGCTCGAGGCCAAAAGTGTTGCCCCTGGCTTTTGGGATGACGCCGACGCCGCCCGTGCCACCATGGAGGAGATCGCGCGCACCAAGGAAGATATCGCTGCCGTGGATACCGCGCGCGGCGAGCTATCTGACGCCCGCGCGGCGCTGGAGCTTGCCGAGGAGATGGGCGACGACCCCGATGCTGCCGCATTGCGCGAGGAGGCTGCCGCTACGGCAGAACGCCTGGCCCGCGCTATCGACGAGCTCGAGCTTTCGAGCTGGTTTACCGGTGAGTTCGATCACGGCGATGCCATCGTGACCATCAAGCCCGGACAGGGTGGTCTGGAGGCCCAGGACTGGACCTTCATGCTCTTTAAGATGTACATGAAGTACTGCCAGCGTCGCGGCTGGAAGGTCACCATCAACGACTGTCCCGCGGCCGAGGTCATCGGCATCGACCGCGCGACCTTTACCGTCGAGGGCAAGGACGCATTTGGCATGCTGCGCGCCGAGGCCGGCGTCCACCGCTTGGTTCGCATTAGCCCCACCGACGACAAGAAGCGCCGCCAGACCACGTTTGCCGGCGTCGAGGTCATCCCCGTGCTGCCTGACGATATCGACATCGAGATCAGTCCCGACGATATCCGCGTGGACGTGTATCACGCGAGCGGCCCGGGCGGCCAGGGCGTCAACACCACCGACTCCGCCGTGCGCGTGACGCATTTCCCCAGCGGCATTGTGGTCACCTGCCAAAACGAGCGCAGCCAGATTCAGAACAAGGCCGCGTGCATGCAGATTCTCAAGGCCCGTCTGTACGAGATCGAGCTTGAGAAGCGCGCCGAGGCGCTCGATGAGATCCGCGGACCCAAGACCACGATTGGTTTTGGCAACCAGATTCGTAGCTACGTGCTCTACCCGTACCAGATGGTCAAGGACCTACGCACGGGCGTGGAGACCAGCAATGTCGAGGCCGTTCTTGACGATGGCGACCTGGACCCGTTTGTTATTGGCTACCATCGCTGGGCCACCGGCAACGCCGATGCAGAAGGCTCGGAGGTCTAAAACATCGGGCAGTTTCAAGCCGATGCTAAGCCCAACGGTTGGACGGGTTTGTATCCAGAATAAACCCTGCGCAGGGGTGGTTTTTGTCCGGCGAATCGGTAGAATCGAATACAAGAAGAAGTTCAAAGCGCATCCGTTTGGGTGCGCTTTTTTGAGGGAGGCAGCATGGCATATCGTCTGGACATCAAGCGCATTCTTTCGATGAACTTCTTTCACGACCTGCCCCAGATCATGTTGGGGTGTGCCTTGGCCGCCATCGCGACCGACTTGTTTTTGATTCCCAACGGTCTTGCCGCCGGTGGCGTTACGGGCCTTGCCACCATTATCCAGGCGGTCGGCGCGGCGCGCGGCCTATCGCTTCCCGTTGGTATTCAGACGATCGTGATGAACGCCTTGCTGTTGTTGGTCGTTATGCGCGAGGGCGGCATGTTCTACGTGGTGCAGACCGCGACGGGCTTTGTGCTGCTGGGCTTCTTTACCGATCTGTTCGCCCCGTTTGTAGCACCTCTGGCGGATGCGGACCTGATGCTTCCCGCTATGTGGGGCGGCATTATTACGGGCATCGGTTACGGCATGGTGTTGCGCGCCGGCGCCAACACCGGCGGCTCGGACACGATTGGCCAAATCATCTCGCGTAACACCTCGCTGCCGGTGGGCTCGACCGTCATGGCGATCGATGTTGCCGTATGCGCGCTGTCGGCTCCGGTCTTTTCAATCGAAAACGCACTATATGCAGGCCTTTCGATGGTCATTAGCGGCTACGTGATCGATGCCGTGGTCGATGGTGGCAACAAGCGCCGTATGGTACTCATCATCTCGGACAAGTTCCCTGATATCGCTGCCGATATCATGTATGGCCTGGGTCGTGGTTGTACCAAGTTTAAGGCGACTGGCATGTATTCGGGTGCCGAGAAGCCGGTGATTATGGTCATCGTGAGCCGTCGAGAGCTCAAT
>USJB01000140.1 GCA_900554905.1 uncultured Collinsella sp.
TCTTTTGTACCCATGCGATGATGTCGCTCGATTCGTAGAGCGGCTTGCCGTCGATGAACAAGCAGGGAACCTGGCGTTTTCCGCCGACGGCGATGAGTGTCTGCTCGGCATCGGAATCGGTCGAGATATTGCGCTCGGGAATGGTCACGCCGTTATCGGCCAAAAAGCGCTTGACCTTTATGCAGTACGGGCAGCCGGTCATAACGAATAGCGTGAGCTCATGATTAGTAGCCATAGGTCTCCAATCGGTTGAGGTTTTGATTGAAATACCCAAAGCCGCCGCGGTCTATGCGCGCGTCAACGACGACTCGATGGCCTGGACCAGAAACGCCGTGGCTCCGGTGCCGCAGGGCTTGTCGTAGTAGTCAACAAAGCGCTGGTCGGCATGATAGCCGTGGGCGAGGCCCAGGTACGCCTCGTCTTGGGGCTCGCATCCCCAGTTGAGAGCAATCCATCGACGGTGCATTGCAACCAGTTTTTGGGCTTCGTTGCTCTCTGGGTCGCCAATGCCCATGGCAATCGAGAGCTGGCCCAGAATGGCGCGTTCAAGTTCCTTCATGTCGTTCCATGTCTCGGGGTCCATGTCCAGCAGCGCTTCGTTTGCTGCATCGATAGCCTCATCGCCATAGCGCGCCCGCCCCTCGGCACCGTAGCGCTCCTCGTTTTCTTGCACGGCGCGCCAGCGCTCCAGTTGCGGCAGGACGGCGCCCATGAGCGAGACGGCTTCGTCGAGCGACATGCCGGTGTTTTGTGCCAGCCGCGGGGCACAATCCTCGATCATTGCCTCCATGGTGGTGTCGTAGGTGTACTTGCCGTGGTCGTAGCACCACTTGCAGTAATGATCGGTCGCGGTGCCCGCAGCATCGGTGCCGCAGTCGTCGGGCGTGAGTATCATGCCGCAGCTCTGGCAATAATGCTCGGGCATTTCGAGCAGGTGGGACAACGGCTCTCCGGTTACGGCGGCAATGAGCTTCATCATGTCGATGCCCGGGGTGACCTCGTCGCGCTCCCAACGGCTGACGGCTTGGCGCGTGACAAAGAGTTTGGCGGCGAGCTGCTCTTGGGTAAGGTGATGGGCGCGACGGATGGCAATGAGCTTTTCTGCAAAGGCCATAGCGGCTCCTTTCTGCTGGTTGATGGCTTAAGCATACGCGGCGGCAGGCGCCCCTCCAAGCAACCGTTGGTTGCACGACGGGGGACCGCGGCGAAGAATTGCGCACAACGCCCCACGCCTCCATGCCGTACAATGACCGGCATGGAACCTATCGCACACATACATACCGATCTGCCGCAGAAATTCGGCATTCCGCGCAACAGCTTTTTGGCGCCCCATCTGCAGGGACGCATCGTTTTTGAGCCGGAATTTGCCTCCAATGCAGCAGTTGAGGGCTTGGACTCCTTCTCTCACCTATGGCTGCTGTGGCGCTTCGAAAACGGCACGCCCGGCGGCACGGCTAAGGACATAGCTGCCGACGCCAAAACGCAGGACAGGTCCGGCACCAACGCAAAATGGTCGAAAACCGTGCGCCCGCCGCGTCTGGGCGGAGCCGAACGTGTGGGAGTGTTTGCCACGCGCAGTCCGTTTCGCCCTAATCCCATTGGGCTCACCTGCGTCAAGTTCGACCGCGTGGAGCTTACCGACGATGGCCCCATCATCCATGTGTTGGGGGCCGACCTGCGCGACGGCACGCCCATCTACGACATTAAGCCCTACATTCCGTTTGCGGACTGCCACCCGGATGCAACGGGCGGCTGGATTGAGGGTGCTCCGTGGCAAGAGCTCGATGTTGAGTTTCCACAAGCGCTGCAGGATATGGTCCCGCCCGCAAAGCTCCCCGGCTTGGTCGAGGTCCTTTGCCAAGATCCGCGCCGCGCGGGCAGCAAGCACGAGCCAAACCGCGTTTACCACTTAGCTTATGCTGGGCTCGACATATCTTTTACGGTCGATGAAACCCAGCTAACCGTAGTCGCCGTCACCGACGCGCGAGACTAACCAGCCATTCGTCCGCACCCGTCAAATTAAGCGCCAAACCCCATGCCAAAATCGCCCGTGCTGGTGGACAATAACGCCTACCAAAACAATCACTTTGCACGGGAGTTCAGCATGAAATACGACTTTAGCTCGCTTATCGACCGCCACGGCATGGACTCCATCGCCGTTGACTCTTGGGGTGAGATCCCCGGTATGGCTCCGAACGCACCCGACGAGGGCTTCGACCGCATCCCCATGTGGGTGGCCGACATGAATTTTGCCACGGTGCCCACGGTCCAGGAGCACATCATTCAGCGCGCTCAGCATCCCATGTTTGGCTACTTTAACCCGCGCGCCGAGTACTTCGACCGCATCATCGAATGGCAGAGCCGCCGCAATGGCGTCGAGGGCCTGCGCCCTGAACATATCGGCTACGAAAACGGCGTGCTGGGCGGTGTCGTGTCGACGCTGCGCGCGTATGTCCAGCCGGGCGATGCGGTACTGGTCCACAGCCCCACCTACATCGGCTTTACCAAGTCCATCGAGGCCGCGGGCTATCGCATTGTCCACAGCCCGCTTAAGCTCGACGACCAGAGCGTGTGGCGCATGGACTTTGAGGACATGGAGTGCAAACTCGCCCAAAACCACATCCATGCCGCGGTGTTCTGCTCACCGCACAATCCCTGCGGCCGCGTATGGGAGCGTGACGAGATCGAGCGCGCCATGGACATCTACCGCCAGCACGATTGCGTGGTGATCTCGGACGAGATTTGGTCCGATATCATCCTGCCGGGACACAAGCATATTCCGACGCAGTCGGTAAGCGAGGACGCCCGCATGCGCACGGTTGCCCTCTATGCGCCCAGCAAGACGTTCAACCTGGCGGGCCTGGTCGGCAGCTACCACATCATCTATAACGAGACGCTGCGCGACCGCGTGTGCGCCGTGTCCGACAAGACCCACTACAACGAGATGAACGTCCTCTCTATGCATGCGCTTATCGGTGCCTACCAGCCGCAGGGCTACGAGTGGGTTGATGAACTCAACCAGGTGCTTGCCGGCAATATCGAGTACTTCTGCGATTACGTGGATGAGCATTTTGAGGGCGTGTCCTATTCGCGTCCGCAGGGCACGTACATGGTGTTTCTGGACTGCACCGAGTGGTGCCGCGAGCATGACCGCGATATTCAGTGGCTGCTCGACGAGGGCGCCCGCGTGGGCGTGGGGTATCAGGATGGCCGTCCGTTCCACGGGCCCTGCCACATTCGCGTGAATCTGGCGCTGCCGCTTTCGCGCGTAAGGGAAGCGTGCGACCGCCTGGACCGCTACGTTTTTAATGCACGGTAAGTGTGCGCTGCATGCGGGGTCTTCTGCCAAGTCGGCTAGAAGGCCCCGCATGGTAGAACGTCTGTAACCATTGGGCACTCGAGTGGTTTCGTTTGCTATTATCTTTAACCATTTCAGTCTGTAAACAGGATCGTCTGGAGCTCGATGAAAAGACCCCGTCGCTCGGTTGCCATTTCGTTGTTTGTCGCGCTTGCGGTGGCGAGTGCCTTTGTCGTAGCGATAGCTGGCTGTTCTGGGCGTAATGGCGAAGCCTCGACGTCTGCATCAAAAGGTCTGGACGCCTCGCAGGTCAAAGACGACGACCTCAAGACGCTCAACGTCGGCAGCGACCTCTATCCACCGTTTGTGTATACCGACGAGTACGGCGATATCGTTGGCCTGGATGTTGAGATATTGACCGAGGCTTTGGCCCGCATTGGTTACAAACCAAAGTACCAGCTGATCGATTGGGAAAAGAAGAACGAGCTGCTGGCGAGCGGCGAACTCGATTGCGTCATGGGCAGCTTTAGCATGACGGG
>USJB01000141.1 GCA_900554905.1 uncultured Collinsella sp.
CCTGCCGCGGTCGAGCCCGAGCCCAAGCTCTATCGCAACGCCGCCGGCAACATCCGCTTTGGTTCGGATGCCATCCGTGCGCTCGGAATGCTTCCCGAGTCCTGCACGCTCGATTACGAGGAGGGCGAGGAGCCGACGTTTGAGCCCGAGCCTGCGCCCGTTGTCACTGCGGATGATGAGTCTGCCGCGGTTACCGCTGCCGTTGCCGAGTCCGAGGCGGTGTCCGCGATCGATTCCGCGGCAGGACTGGACATTTTGGCTCCCGCCGCGCCGGCGCAAGACGTTGCGGACGAGTCTGACGACGATTACGTTGAACAGCCGAGGCGCGTGTCTTACGAGAGCGATACTGATTTCTCGGCCGAGATTCCCGCGGCAACGCCCCATGCCGATATTGCATCCGCGTTCTCTTCGATTGGCGCCAGCGCTTCCAACTTCTTTAAGGGTGCGCTTGCAAAGGGCAAGAAATTTGTCGACGATTTCGAGGAGAAGCGCGCTGCCGCACGCGAGGCTGCCGAGCAGGAGGCTATCGCTCAGCAGCAGGCAGCCGAGGCGGCACGTGAGCGCGCGGCGCAAGAGTTCGAGCAGAACGAGGCTGTGCAGTCCGTGCCCGTCGACGCCGCCGAAGCTACAACGTCCTTTGAGTCCCAGCAACCGACGTCCGCGGATGTTGTTGAGGCAACAACGTCTTTCGAGGCTCAGCAGCACGTCGATAGCACCATGTCGTTTGATGCCGCGCAGTTCGATTCCACGATAACGTTTGAAAAGCAAGGCACCGCGATTGCCGAGCCCCTTCCTGTTTCCGATGAGCAGGGCGACGCGGCAGACGATGACGAGCCTATTGATGCTGCCGAAATCCAAGATGCTGCCGAGGACGAGTCCGTCGAGGCCAACTCTGACGAAGAGCAATACGCGGCAGCCGATCAAGGTGATTCGACCGAGGTCGAGCAGGAGGAAGTGCCTGCGGTTTCCGAGACTCCCGAGACGGATGAGTCGAGGCCTTATTCCACGCAGATTTTCACCATGCCGACCCCGAGTGGTTCCGGTGCCACGGTTGCCAATGTCGCTCCCACCCAGGACGAAACGGTCGATTCCCTTATGGCCCAGATTTCCTCCCAGGCATCGCCGCGTCCGCAGATGAATGTTCCCGATCCGGCGTCGGCACCGTCGCCTGCGCCCTCCTCGTCTCCGCTGGCTTCGGTCCCCGATCCGTCGCTGCCGTCGATGAAGCAGGCAAACGTTGCGTCTCGCACGTCGCTGTTCGACCTTCCCGATCCCTCTGCCCAGGTCAACGACCCCTTTGCTACCGCCCAAGGTCCCGAACCCACATCGGCACCCGTTGCGCCTCCTATGCCCGTTGCGCCGGGCGCGCAGCCGATCGAGACCATTTCGGCTCCCGCCCCGGCGGTGCCTAAGTCTCGTAAGCGCGGCCTGGGTGGCCTGTTCGGTCGTAAAAAGAAAAACGAGCAGGACAGCATGAGTGACTGGCTGGGCGTCGAAGACGATTACGATGCCAAGAAATCCGGTCGCGGTATCGGTTCGTGGGATAACTTCGAGGACGATAACGATGGCTGGAAGGGTGGCGCTACGTCTTCCGATGGCGCTTCTTCCGAAGATATGCTCTCGGCTGTCGCCTCTATGGGCGATGATGAGCTGCTCGGTCACGATATCTGGTTTGTGGCAACGGGTGCCTCGGATTGTGATGGCGCCGGCATGAAGGCCTTCTTGGCTTCGCATCGCGATAAGCTCCGCGGCGTATTCTTTATCAATCTTGAATCCGTCGGCGCCGGTAGGCTTTCGGTTGTGACGGTCGAGGGCGAACAACAGCTGCTCAAGGGCGATCGCCGCATCATGAACCTGGTCAGCAAGGTCTGCAAGTCGTTCCATGTCGATTGTGGCGCGCTCGAGATGCCCTATGCCAAGACCGATGCCTACGCCGCGCTCGAGGCGAGCCGCCGAGCCCTCACCATCGCCGGTGTGGACGGCACACGTCTGGCTTGCGCTCGTACCGAGGACGACCTGCCCCACAATGTCAACCCGACGAACATTGCCACGGTATCCGAGGTCGTTACCGAGGTTATCCGCCGTTCGTAGACGGAGCTCTAAGGAGTCAACGTGTTTTCGTATATTAAGCGCCATTGGCCTGTCTACGTGATTTTGACCTTGATTGCCATTGCGTTAGGATTTGGGGCTGCCTACATCGTGGGTGCGAAGGGCTCGACCCCCGCCTCCGCAATCAGCGAAGAGGTGGAGCAAGAACAGAGCACGGGTGCCGATGGGATTCCTGAGTCCGAGCAGGCAATCGTTGATGGTGGATCTTCGTCTGCAGAGTAGATACGGCGATTTAAATGATTGAAAGCGGGCGAGCCAGGGGACTGTCTCGCCCGCTTTTTCATCGCGCTAGCGCTTCTTTGGGATCGACCTAAGGCGAGCGAACCATAGGGCTGCGGCACCCGAGGTCAGGAGCGCGGCGATGCAAGCGGCGATGGGAACTGATCCTGTTGCCGGTAGGTCCTGCGGTAGGGTACAGCGTTGAATGACACGGTCCTCGTCATGTGACTCAAGTTTATCGCCGCCGCCGTTGCGGCAAAGATCGACGCGCGCGCTGTTGGTGAGTGCGGTTTGGGGCGTATAAGCCGACGTTGCCTGCATGTGCACGACTGCGCCCCGAGCGTCTGTGCCAAGGATTGCTTTGGCATCGTCAAGGTCGTCGTGCTCATCTTTGAGATCATCGCGGGTCCAAGAATCCACATCGCTTCGAGTCGTAAAGTCGGCGGCTACCGCACCGTATTCAAAACGGATGCCCGTGATGACGGCGTCGTCTGTAAGATCAAGCTCTTTCGTATCGAGCGTGACGGACTTGTCCGTCGGGATATCTGCTTTCCATAGGTGCCACCCGTCGTAATCGACGAGACGCACATCGTCGCCCAGCAGCTTTGCAACCTCTTCCGTTTCGAGCCAAGGATTGTGGTGCCCGTCGTCAAGCGTTGCATTGACCTGCCTGCCCGTATCGCTTGTTCCTGCCGGAGACGTTCGATACCACACGTTGCACAGCCCGTTTAGATCACCGACCGCAATGGGGGTTTCAACGGCAACGAGTTTCGCTGCACCATCTTTGACGCACTCAAGGTCGTCGGTGATGGTTAACTCGTCGACCCAGGTGCTCGACTCATTTTTGGCGTCGATGGTATAGGAGAAGGCGCCTTGCGTATTGGCCCGTGCTTTGGCTCGGTTTTTTCCGTCGCCGTTGGCAACGAGTTTGCTTACGACTGGCTGTGCAATCTCTTGGCGCTTATCGACGCTTCCCCTGATCTCGATGGGGGTATCCTTCATGGCTACGGTTTGAACTTCTCCCGTGGCCTTTACTTCAAACGTTATCTCTTCGGCGAGGTCGTAGGTACGCGGAGACATCGTTTCGCGTAGGGTGTAGGTGCCGGGCGAAAGGTGCTCAATGTGGTGCGGTTTGCCGGATGAAGTCCAAGAATCGATTTCGTTGCCATTGGAGTCGCAGAGGACAAGCTCGGCGCCTGTCACTTCCTGACCTCCGCACGCGTCGACTTTGGAGACATCGATCTTGGTGTAGTCGTTGGAAACGTCAAGGCGCACTTCGATCACGGGCGTTTGCTGGTCAGCGTACGACAACTTCACAGTATGTGGGGTCGGGTTGAGCAGGTAACCTTCGGGCGCTTGTGTTTCGACGACCTCATAGGTGGCGGTACCGCATCCCAGCGAAAGATGGTCGACTCGCGCTTGCCCCCGTTCGTCGGTCGTAACGGTGGCGACGGTTTCGCCATCCAGGGCGACGA
>USJB01000142.1 GCA_900554905.1 uncultured Collinsella sp.
TTTCATATGAACATGCGCTCATATAACTCACTTCCGATTATATGAGCGCATGTTCATATGTCAATACAATTTGCGATAATTTCGATGACCGCTTGCTGTCTCTGCGATTTTCTGTGGGTTAGGATGCATCGACGCAATGCTCGCCAACATATTTCGAGATGTTCGGCCAGCATGCTAAGAAAACCGCCTCGAGAAGCATTAGAGCCGTTCATATTTGTACTTTATCTTGTTAAATATCGTGAGAATCAGTTCTTTCTCTACTGGAGTTCCTGCAGAATCAGTTTTAACTAAAGTTATATTTGAGCATTGCTGCGGCCAATCAGGCGCATCGATGGCCGAATAAGTCGAAAAATGTAGGTGGACATCCGCAGAGACCGCCTTTAGAAGAGCGAATTCTCAATTAGATCAATAATCGTGTCGTCTTCCGTGCGGTTCTTATCGATTTTTACGGACATGTCGCATTCCCAAGGCCCATTGATTTCCTCAGCAAGGGCCCCAACGTGTTGCATGTCATCGGGTTCGGGCACATCGTTGATGCTCGGGTCATCAGCTTGCGGATATTGGCTTGCAATTTCGCGCTTGGTGGCCTCTTCTTCTTTGTGCGCCTCCAGGATGCGGCGACCGTATTCGAAGTAGCGCCGCAAGACAAATTGACGAAGATTTTCTTGCAGGATGGCGAAGTTATCCGGGAGTCGACCGGGCCAGATCTTCTCGCGAATGCGAATCGCTTCCATGACCCGCCTAAAAGCGGACTGCTTGAAAAATGAATGACGACTAACTGTGATAACGGCATATCCCATGTTTCGCAGCGTGTTTCGGCGCTCCTCGTCAATTGATTGCTGCTCGGGCTCGTCGTGGTAAAAGCCGTTGTATTCGATATCGGTCATCGAATTTTCGAGCAGCGCGTCGAGGTAGAAAACCGTCCGTCGCGTTAGGGCGTCGTATCTTTTGGGGACTGGGATCGGATAATCCGTTTTGATAGCGCGTATGGCTAAGCCACCCATTGACTTGGGCATTGTCAGCATCATGACAAACGCCGTTTCGAGTGGGGAGCGACAGCCTTCGCGTACATAAGAAAGTGCCTTAAGGGCTTTATTGGATCCACGATACCCCGATGCCTTTGAAAAGAAGGCTCTGAGCTCTTCAACGCTGGTTAGGGCTGGGCGCTCGCGATATTGAGTTTCGTCGGACGTTTCAAGCGCGTAGGAGCCGCAGATTTCAAAGTAATACTCAACGAGCTCAGTAAGGTTGAGGTCGGCTGTTGCTTCTAACGCGCACAGCTTGATATCGACGATGTAGACGTTCGGCTCGAGTTCTAGGTAGCTTTCTGCATTAAACGTATAGCGCGTGCAGTGGCAGATGCAGCCCTTACGATGCCTTTTGGCATTATTGGAAAACGTCAGCACATGGATGCTTTCAGAATCGACATTCTTTCTGTTGAGCCATGCTCGCGCCGCTTCCAGGTCGGACGTGGTCGGCGCAGACACCCCGATCTTTTCCATAGGTAAGGGATCGATCGCGTAGCTTGCGAGCGAGTTGGCTGTTTGGTATACAGCGCGTGCCGTGGTATGTGACAGAACGATTCCCATACGCGCATGATGGCATAGCAGACGCCACATACGCTCGAAACTTCGGGCAACGGTATTGGGGCGCGGCTTATCTTCTGCAAACGGTGGGCTTTTGAGCTGTCGTATCGAGGGAGCAGCTTCGGCTGGGGAGGTTTCTGCCAGCTGCGCCATTTTTGGTGAACTTTAGTTGCGAATTCGTAGCCTCTAAGCGTTTTTGCTGACCGTCCAGATGCCTCACCAACATAATTTGAGTTATTCGGCCTTATCCTAAATGAATGGTGCGATCGCAACGTCTTATTCGAATTGATTCAGGTAGATTAATGGGGCTTGGTTGCGAAATTAAGGCGACTACAGCGCTCGATTGCGGTTCGAGGGGCCTTGACTAGTGGTTCAGCTGGCCGAACAACTCGAAAAATGTAGGTGAGCCAACCAGTCGACTGTGTGAAGCACGCGTATTCGCTCGTTTTGATAAAACTAGGGTGCAGCCATAAGGCTGCGCCCTAGTTTACTGCGTGCTGGTGCGCCCAGACGGATTGTGCTGTGCCTGGCGGGCGCCCCCGCAGGTGGATCGGTTATTTCGCAAACAGGTTCTTGAGGTTGAACTCGGCCTGGACGGTACGGAGCATGAGGTCGGTGTCGTCGAGGCCCAGGTGCTGCTCGTTGGCGTCGGCGGCGAGGGTGCCACGGCGGCGCGCCCAGTTCTCGAGCGCGGCGGGCGCGGACTCGCGGGGGAGCGAGCGCACGTCGGCGTCTAGGCTGCGGCAGATCTGGCGCGAGTCGATGACGATGATCTTTCCTGCGCGGCGTGCCTCGGCATAACCGTCCAGATGAATTTTGAACCAGCTGTCCTCGAACGCGGCGTTATGCGCCATGTACGGGTACTTCTTCATAAGCTTGAGCAGCTGCTTCTGCAGCTCCTTGTTCTCGCGGAACGGCTTTTTGCCGTCGATGTCGTCCCAGGTGATGTGATGGATGTTCGATAGCGGCACATCCTCGCCGCGGTAGATGTCGGGCAGGCCGCAGTAGTGTGCTTCGGCGTCATGCGGCACGGCGTCGCTGGTGAGATCCATGATCTCCCAGCCCACGTTGATGATGTAACCGCGCTCGGGCGCGCGACCGGTGGTCTCGATGTCGATGCCCAGCACCGTGCCTTGGATGGGCTTGCGGGCGTAGGCTACGCCGAGTGCGTCGCGGTCACCGCGGATCTCGCGCATGACCGATGCGGCGGTGCGCTTTTGCATCTTGCCGATGGCGGCGCAGGTGTCGGCGTCGGACAGGCCGCGCGAGAGCGTCGCGGGCGTCACGTTGCGCAGGCGCGCCTCGCCAATCTGGTCGCACAGGTCGCGGTTGCGGTCAGCCAGGTCGCGCACGGTGGCAAAGTCGAAGCTGGGGTCGCCCTCGGCGGTAAAGTACTCGGTCTCGAGCACCTTGAGGGCCTCCTCGCCCTTCTGGCGCTCGGACTCCATGGCGCCGTGATCGCCATAGATAAACATGGGAATAAACGGCTGGCGCTCGTATTCGAGTGCTTGTGAAACGTTCATATAACTGCTCCTTGGATGGGCCGCGTCGTGCGGCTTTGAGTCATTAAGATGTGGCGAGATGATAGTTTACCATGGGCAACTATTGGCATCGCGCCTAGGATAACTACAATACCCTAGTTGACCGCTAGGACTTTTACAATGCTGCCGAAAGACACGAAAGGTTCCATCCGTCATGGGTTTGTTGATTGATATTCTGCTCGACGCCGGCAAGGACACGCTCTCGCTGGTGCCGTTTTTGTTGGTGACATATCTGGCCCTCGAGACGCTCGAGCATGTTGCGGGCAACCGCGTTAACGGCGCCATCAAGCGTGCCGGAGCCGCGGGCCCCGTGGTTGGCTCGTTGCTGGGCATGGTGCCACAGTGCGGGTTTTCGGCCATGGCGGCGACGCTGTACGCCGGCCGTGTCGTGACGCTGGGCACGCTAGTCGCCGTGTTCCTCTCGACCTCCGACGAGATGTTGCCGCTGCTGCTTGCCGAGCAGGTTCCCGTGCAGACCATGGCGATGCTTTTGGCTTCGAAGGCGCTGATCGCGCTGGTCACGGGCTTTATCGTGGATGCGGCTATCCGCGGGTTGCGCCGCAACGTCCGCGCGCATGCGGCGATTCGTCGCACCGTGCTGGGGACCGCGGTCAATCCGGCACACGTGAACTGCGCGCACGATGACCACAGCGGTGGCGACATCATTGACGAGG
>USJB01000143.1 GCA_900554905.1 uncultured Collinsella sp.
ACGTTGTACCTGGCCGCACTCGACCCGCGTGTGCGCAAGGCGTTTGTCTCGGGCTATCTGTATGGTGTCGGTGATTCGCTGCTGCATCTCAATGGCAATTGCAGCTGCAACTACACACCCGGACTTTGGCGCTTACTCGACATGGGCGATATTGCCTCGCTCATCGCGCCGCATCCGCTGTTGGTGCAGAGCTGCGAAGAGGATCATCTGAACGGTGCGCGCGGGCTGAAAAATGTTGACGAGCAGCTCAAGATCGTGCGCGATGCCTACAAGTTGCTGGGTCGCAGAGATGGCCTACGGCACGAGGTGTGTCCGGGTGAACACCATCTGGGCGTGGTACATCTTGCCGAGGATATCGAATGGCTCGATTCGCACGTTGCGGAATGCGCCCCCGTGCATAGCCCCTCGGCATGCTGCGAATAAACGGTACGTTCCTGTATGACCGCCGATGGGCGGATGAGGAGAAGATTATGGAAACGAAGAGCTTGAGTGAATCGACCATTTGCTGCTTTGGCGACTCAACGACCTGGGGCGACAACGGCTGCGGTGGGGGAGGCAACGACATCTCGTGGACCTCGCATTTGGGCGCGTTGCTGGGAGGCGCGGTCATCGAGAACTTTGGCATCAAGGGTTCGCGTATCGCCATCAAGGCCGACCGCAGCGATTCGTTTGTCGAGCGCCTGGACGGCATCGGCAATGCGGCTGATATCTACATCGTCTTTGGCGGCGTCAACGACTTTAGCCGTAACGTGCCGCTGGGAGAGCTGGGCAGCACGGACGTGCATGAGTTCTACGGTGCGCTCGACTACCTGATTCGCGCTATCACGGCACGCTCGCCTCGGGCAAAGCTCGTGTTTATGACGCCGTGCAAGACGAGCGGTAAGCACGAGAAGGATATCCCGGCAAGCGATGAGCTCAATCACCTGGGGTTGACGCAGGTCGCCTACGTAAAGGCGATGCTCGAGGTCTGTGACCGCTACTCCGTTCCGGTGATTGACCTGTATGCGCAAAGCGGTATCAGCCCGTTTTTGCCGGAGCACCGCGAGCTCTATATGCCGGACGGTCTGCACTACAGCCCGGCTGGCTATGAGCGCCTGGCGCATCGCATCGCCGCGGGCTTAGCCGCCGTTTGCCGTTAAAAGTCTGCCGTTCGCGGGGAATATAGGGTTAACGTTCACCCTATATTCCCCGTTCGCGTTACACTAGGGTTAACGTTCACCTATCATTAACGTCAGAGGGGACAGCAATGGGTTGCAATCAGATCCTGGACCGTTATATCGAGCAGTTGATCGAAACCTCTACGCCGCAGGCGCCGGCTTGGAATATCGAAAAGATTCGCGCCGGCAAGGAGAACACCTGGAACTATATCGACGGCTGCATGATCAAGGCGCTCATCGAGCTGTACGAGATCACGGGTGAGCAGCGCTACCTGACCTTTGCCGACGACTATATCGATTTCTTTGTCCAGGACGACGGCACCATCAAGCATTACAACCCGCAGGAGTACAACCTCGATAACGTCAATGCGGGCAAGACCCTCTACAAGCTCTATGACCTGGTGGGCAAGCCCAAGTATCGCGCCGCCATGGATACCATCTATCGTCAGCTCGAAACCCAGCCGCGTACCAAAGAGGGCGTGTTTTGGCACAAGGCCGTCTACCCCAACCAGATCTGGCTCGACGGCATGTATATGGCGCAGCCGTTTTACATGCAGTATGAGCTGAGCTTCCACAACCGTCGTGCCTGCTCGGACAGCTTCCATATGTTCCAGGTCGTGCATGACCTGATGCGCAACCCCCTCAACGGTCTGTACTATCACGCTTACGACGCGAGCCGCAAACAGTTCTGGTGCGACCCGGTCACCGGCCTTTCGGCTAACTTCTGGCTGCGCGCCGAGGGCTGGTTTGCCATGGCGCTCATCGACACCTGGGAGCTTATGCCGCCTTCGATGTCGGCCGAGAAGGACGAGATCCGCAAGATGTTCCACGATCTGATCGACGCCATGCTGCCGTATCAGGACGAGAAGACCGGCATGTGGCACCAGGTCATCAACCTGCCCAATATCGCCCCCAACTACCTGGAGGAGTCAGGCAGCGCCATCTTTGCCAACGCCATCATGAAGGGCGTGCGTCTGGGCGTGCTGGGCGAGCGTTACTACCAGTACGGCCGTCGCGCCTTCGACGGCATCTGCGAGACCTGCCTGTCCGAGTATGACGGGCAGCTGGCGCTCGACAACATCTGCCTGGTTGCGGGCCTGGGCAACACCGCGCACCGCGAGGGCACGTTTGATTACTACATGAGCGAGCCCGTGGTCAAAAATGATGCAAAGGGTGTGGCGCCGCTGGTGCTTGCCTATATCGAGACCATGCATCACGACAAGCTGGCCGGTAAGCGCGATCCGCTCGCCCCCTCGGGCGTGTGCTCCATCGAGGACCCGTTTGGCGGATACACCCCGGGCATCAACGCTCATAAGGGATGTGAATAACGTGGGGGCTATTACTCCGGGCGTACGTTTGCACGACCTTCCGCAGGGAACCGTCGAGGAACGCATTCGCATGGCGGGAGAGCTGGGCTTTTCGTGCATTCAGCTGCCGAGCAAGGTGCTCTACGCATCGATGGGGATCGATCGAGGCGGCCTGACCCGCGAGCTTGCCGACCATTTGCGTGCGGTGCTCGACGAGGCGGGCGTTTCGGTCGCCGTGCTCGGCTGCTATAAGAATCTGGCGACGCCCGATCGCCAACAGCTCATGGATAACTTTGCCGAGTGCGAGGCGTGCTTGAACTTTGCTCAGATGCTCGGCGGATGCCCGGTGGGTACCGAGACCGGTCGCCCCAATGCGCAGAACCGCGTTGCTGACGACCGCACGACTGATGAGGCACTCGAGGCTTTTATGGACGGACTCGCACACGTCTGCGATCGGGCCGAGGCCGTGGGCGGGCAAATACTGATCGAGCCCGGTTGGAACGAGACGGTTAATACGCCGGATCGCTGCCGTGAGGTGCTGGAGCGCGTCTCGAGCCCGTCGCTCGGCGTGATCTACGACCCAGTGTCGCTGCTGCGTTGTTGACGAAGCGCAGGAAATCACAGCGCGCATGCTCTACTTATGCGGCAGTAAGATCCGCGTGCTGCACGCCAAGGATTTTGAGGTCGTCGACAACGAGGACAAAGCCGGTTGGTGCGACGGTACGGGCTCACGCCTGGTGTGCCACGGCGTGGGCGAGACGGGTCGCTATGACTTTGAGCCCGTGGTGGCCTGGGCTGCCGCCGCCTGCCCTGGGATTCCCTGCGTGGTCGAGAACAGCGTGCCGGCGACGGCGGCTGACTGCCTGGCGACACTCGAGCACATGTCCGCTCGCTGCGGGGCTTCGCATCGCGAGTTATAGCATTGGCTTTTGCTGTGTCGGCAGATTGAGATTACCTGTATGGGGGCGGCGGTGAAGGGTCTTTATCGTCGCCCCCATTGGATTGCATTAAAAAGGGGAGTTGCGTGGCTATCCACATTGTCGAAGAGGCGAATCGTTGCCTAGGTTGTAAAAGGGCGTTCTGTCAGATTAAGGGCTGCCCGGTTCAGACGCCTATTCCGCAGGTCATCGACCTGTTCAAACAGCGTCGTCTAGAAGAGGCGGGCGAGCTGCTGTTCCAGAACAATCCCATGAGCGCGGTCTGCTCCGTGGTGTGCAACCATTCGGGCCAGTGCGAGGGTGCTTGCATCCAGGGCCGCAAGGGCACACCCGTGCATTTCTCGAGCATCGAGAACTATATCTCGACAGCGTATTTGGATCGTAAGGAGTG
>USJB01000144.1 GCA_900554905.1 uncultured Collinsella sp.
CCCCCGCCGCACGAAGTGCGCAGCGGGGGTTTCATGCATGTCCGAGGACGTTTTCAGAGCTTTACCCTGTAGGGTCCCGAGGGGATAAGTCCGCTACTCAGCCATCTGAGCCTGGACGGCGGTGATGGCCACGACACCCACGATGTCGTCGGCAGAGCAGCCGCGCGACAGGTCGTTGACCGGCTTGGCGATGCCCTGCAGGATGGGGCCGTAAGCGTCGGCGCCGGCGAAGCGCTGGACCAGCTTGTAGCCGATGTTGCCTGCCTCGAGGTCGGGGAACACGAGCACGTTGGCCTTACCGGCGACGGAGGAGCCGGGAGCCTTGAGCTGGGCGACGGTGGGGACGATAGCGGCATCGAGCTGCAGGTCGCCGTCGATGGCGAGCTCGGGAGCCTTCTCCTTGCAGAACTTCACGGCCTCTTGGACCTTCTTGGCGACCTCGCCGCCGGCGGAGCCCATGGTGGAGTAGGAGAGCATGGCCACGTGCGGCTCAACGTTGCCCATGAAGGTGGACCAGGAGTGAGCGGAGGCGATGGCGATCTCGGAGAGCTCGTCGGAGGACGGGTTGATGTTGAGGCCGCAGTCGGCGAAGATCAGCGTGCCGTCGGTGCCGAACTGCGGGGTGTCGGTGCACATCACGAAGAAGGCCGAGACCAGCTTGGTGCCCGGGGCGGTCTTGAGGATCTGCAGCGCGGGGCGCAGGGTGTCGGCGGTAGAGTGGCAGGCGCCGGAGACCAGGCCGTCGGCGTCGCCCATCTTGACCATCATGGTGCCAAAGTAGGTGGCGTCCATCACCTGGGCGCGAGCCTGCTCGATGGTAACGCCCTTCTTGGCGCGGAGCTCGGCAAACTTCTGCGCGTACTCCTCGTGCTTCTCGGCATTGCGCGGGTCGATGACGGTAGCGCCGGGAACGTCGATCTCGTCGGGGTTGCCCAGGATGACGATCTTTGCCAGGCCCTCCTCGATGATCTTGGTGGCGGCGACGATGGTGCGCGGGTCCTCGCCCTCGGGCAGGACGATCGTCTTAAGGTCGGCCTTGGCGGCAGACTTCATACGGTTTAGGAAATCGCTCATGTTACTCCTTACAAGCGTTTCGCTAAGCTCCAGGCGCCCGGCTGTTCACGAATAAACCCGCTGCTAGCGGGTTTACCTTTCAATTATGTACGCCGCGGTGCTTGAGCTTTCCTTGTGTGGCAAGCTCATTATAGGACGCATTAGCGCTATAATCGCTCTGATAAATATGTCTCGAAGAATGTTCGAGAAAAGCCCAGCTAACGAGCCCGTGGCTTTTGACAAGGAGTATCGATGCAGATTACCTCAGGCCTGCCTGAAGGCTTTAACGCCGGCGCATACGACATGATTGTCGTCGGTGCTGGATATGCCGGTGCCGTTTGCGCCCGCCGTCTCGCCGAGACCATCGGCTATCGTGTTGCCGTTTTGGAGCGCCGTAGCCACATTGCGGGCAATGCCTATGACTGCACTGACGAGGCCGGAATCCTGATCCACGAGTACGGTCCGCATATCTATCACACTTTTAACGAGCGCGTGCACAATTTCCTGTCGCGCTTTACCAAGTGGACGGATTATCAGCACAAGGTGCTCGCCAACATCAACGGCACCCTTATGCCCGTACCCTTCAACCATGCGAGTCTCAAGCTCGCCTTTGGTGACGAGCGCGGCGAGGAGCTGTACCAGAAGCTCGTGGAGACCTTTGGCAAGGATGTCAAGGTGCCCATTATGGAGCTGCGTAAGAAGAACGACCCGGATCTTGCCGAGGTCGCCGATTACGTCTACGAGAACGTCTTTTTGCATTACACCATGAAGCAGTGGGGCCAGACGCCCGACCAGATCGACCCCTCGATCACCGGCCGCGTCCCCGTCTTTGTGGGCGATGACGATCGCTACTTCCCGCAAGCTCCCTTCCAGGGCATGCCGCAGGAGGGCTACACGGCGCTCTTTGAGCACATGCTCGACCACGACCTGATCGACGTGTTCTGCGACGTGGACGCCCGTGACCTCTTTGAGATCGATGAGACTACCGTCAAGATCGACGGCAAGGTCTATGGTGGCGAGATCGTCTACACCGGTCCGCTCGATGAGCTGTTCAATCTCGATCTGGGCGCGCTACCGTACCGCACGCTCGACATGAAGTTCGAGACGCTCGATATGGACCAGTTCCAGCCCGTGGGCACCGTCAACTACACCACGAGCGAGGACTACACGCGCATCACCGAGTTCAAGAACATGACCGGTCAGGTCCTGCCCGGCAAGACCACCATCATGAAGGAGTACTCCAAGGCCTATACGCCCGACTCGGACGAGACGCCGTACTACGCCATTCTTGAGCCCGAGAACCGTGAGCTCTATGAGCGCTATCTTGAGCGCGTCCAAAACCTGACGAACTTCCACCCGGTGGGTCGTCTGGCCGAGTATCGTTACTACGATATGGACGCCGTGACCAATTCCGCCCTCGATCTTTCGGATGAGATTATCGCCTGCCATGCATAAAGTCATAACATTCGGTATTCCCTCGTATAACGCCGCCAAGGACATGGACCATTGCATCACCTCCATCTTGGAGGGGAGCGGTTACGCCACCGATATCGAGATTATCGTGGTGGACGACGGCTCCAAGGACGAGACGGCCGCCAAGGCCGACGAGTGGGAGGCCCGTTATCCTGGAATCATCCGTGCGGTGCACCAGGAGAATGGCGGCCACGGTATCGCCGTCCTCTCGGGTCTGCGCGAGGCGCAGGGCACCTACTACAAGGTTGTCGACTCGGACGACTGGCTCGACGGTGCGGCGCTTTCGACCATGCTGTCGATTCTGCGTGGCTTTGAGGAGCGCGACCAGCGCGTCGACCTGTTTATCTCGAACTACGTGTACGAGAAGGTTTACGAGGGCACGCATACCGCTATTGGCTACAAGTTTGCCCTGCCGCGCAAAAAGATTTTCTCTTGGGACCAGATCGGACACTTCCGTCCCGATCAGAACCTGCTCATGCACAGCCTGTGCTATCGCACCGATGTACTGCGCGAGTCCAATCTGCCTATGCCGGCACACACGTTCTACGTGGATAATATCTACGCATACGTGCCGCTGCCGCGCTGCAAGACCATGTACTACGCCGACATCGACCTCTATCGCTACTTTATCGGTCGCGAGGGCCAGAGCGTCAATGAGGCCACGATGGTCAAGCGCCTGGGTCAGCAGTTCCGCGTAACGCGCATCATGATGGAATCGTTCCACCTGTACCAGGACGTTGAGTCCTCGCGTCTGCGTTCGTACATGATGGGCTACTTCACCATGATGATGGCGATTTGCTCGGTGCTCACCAAGCTTTCCGAGGAAGATTGTGCCGATGAGCGCTTGAAGACGCTGTGGAAGGACCTGAAGGACTACGACGAGCGCATGTATCGTCGCGCTCGCTACGGCGTGGTCGGATTCTTTACCAACCTGCGTGGACGGGCCGGAGACAAAACCACACTCGGCCTATACCATCTTGCCTCAAAGATCTTCAAATTCAACTAGTGCAGAAACGCTCGGGTAACGGGGACCCCTGGTCCTTAACTTGCTACTTCGAACAGTCCTGCGCAAGACGGAGGCGCCACTGGCGCCTCCTTTGCGTGCGGAACTCGTATCAAGTTAAGGACCAGGGGTCCTCTGCTATGTCTCGCTTTATGTCAGATAGTCGAATTTGAAGATCTTAGACGCGCGGTACACAGGGGCCTGGGCTGAAAAGAATTAAGTTGGTAGTCGGTCGGAGGCGGGCGGGCATTACGTTTGTC
>USJB01000145.1 GCA_900554905.1 uncultured Collinsella sp.
GCGACGTGACATCAAATCCATGCTCAGTCTGCCTAAACGACCCGGGAGGTGGTTCCTGGGTCAGCAGACGGCTATGAAATAGCTTTCCGTTCGCGCGCTGTTTTCTTTCGCCCACGAATCTCCAGACTGGTGTGCCGAGCAAGTCTTTAAATACTGGTTGTTTTGAGTAATGCACCAAGCGATGGTCATGGTCGGGCGGCAGGATTGCCGGATAGAGTCCCAGTATCTGGGGCGGTATGCGATAGTACTGAAAAGCCGTGGGTCCGCAGGCAAGAAATGACATAGCGATCCGATCGTTTGAGCGTAGTTTGGGCTAGAAAAGCTATCGGTTTCGGAAGTGCGGGGAAAAAGACAAACAGGTCAACCACAAGCGGTATTTAAGCCAACTTTATCAGGGGTTTTGTTGAAATAAAAGGGCTTGTGCTCGGGGGTAGGCAATTTTTCCCCGCACTTCCGAAAACGCGGTCGATTTAGACCTTGCTAAAACGATTTATCAGCCCTGTGTGAGGTGTGGGTTTGCCACCGGGCGAACACTTTTAGCGCTTGGGGCTTTATTTTTTGGGCCTCGGAGGGCGGATTTCGCGCTTTTGGTAAAGAAATGGGTGCGTGTCATGCCGTGCGGTAGGCATCGGCGCACAGAAAAAGGGCCCGGAAGGCAATGCCTTCCGGGCCCTTTGCAATGCAAGTGTGCTTGCAAGTACGATTTAGCGCACCTGAGCGACGTAAGCGACGTTGGTCGAGGAGACCTTGTCCTCGAGCTGGACGCTCATGCGGGGATCGCCGGCGGTAGCGACGGTCAAATCGCCGGCCTCGACGTAGCCGAGCTCCTTAGCGGTCTCGATCGCCTTGACGATCGTGCCGTTGACGGTGCCCTGGGTAATCTCGGCCTGGTGCGGGATAACGCCCCAGTACATGATCATCTGCTGGACGGCCCACTCGTGGCGGGAGAACGCGCAGATCGGCATGTTGGGACGGAAGTGCGAGATCAGGCGAGCGGTGCGACCGGTGGTCGTCGGCACGGTGATGCACTTGGCGCCAACGGTGGTAGCCATGTTCACAGCGGACATACCCACAACGTTGTTGACGACGCGGGTGCCGTGAGCGCCAGCCGGAACCTCGAGCGGAGCGTGAGCCGGGAGGTACTTCTCGGTCTCGAGAGCAATGCTGGCCTGCATCTTGACGGCCTCGACCGGGTACTTGCCGGCAGCGGACTCGCCGGACAGCATGACGGCGTCGGTGCCGTCGTAGATGGCGTTAGCAACGTCGGCAACCTCGGCGCGCGTCGGGCGCGGGTTCTGCTGCATGGAGTCGAGCATCTGCGTAGCGGTGATAACGGGCTTATAAGCCGCGTTGCACTTAGCGATGATCTCCTTCTGGATGTGCGGAACGAGCTCGGGCTTGATCTCGATGCCCAGGTCGCCACGGGCGACCATGATGCCGTCGGAAGCCTCGAGGATCTCGTCGAAGTTCTCGACGCCCAGGGCGCACTCGATCTTCGGGAAGATCGTCACGTGCTCGCCGCCGTTCTCGCGGCAAAGCTCGCGGATGCCGCGGACGGACTCGCCGTCACGGATGAAGGAAGCGGCGATGTAGTCGATGTTCTCGGTCAGGCCAAAGAGGATGTCCTGACGATCGCGCTCAGTGATAGCGGGCAGCGAGATGTTGACGTTGGGCATGTTGACGCCCTTGCGCTCGCCGATCAGGCCGTCGTTCTTGACGACGCAGGTCATGTCCTGGCCGTCGACGGACTCGACCTCGAGGGCAACCAGACCGTCATCGATCAGGATGAGGGAGCCCTTCTCGACCTCGGAGGGCAGAGCCAGGTAGTCGAGGGAGATGTGCTCAGCGGTGCCGTGGAAATCCTCGGACGTGGGCTGAGCGGTGACGACGATCTTGTCGCCGGTCTTGACGGCAACCTTCTTGCCATCGACCAAAAGGCCGGTGCGGACCTCGGGGCCCTTGGTGTCGAGCAGGATGCCGACGGGCATGCCGAGCTCCTTGGAAATACGGCGGACGCGCTCGATGCGACCGTGGTGCTCGTCGTAGGAGCCGTGCGAGAAGTTAAAACGGGCGACGTTCATGCCCGCCTTGATCATCTCGCGGATGGTCTCGTCGCTATCGCAGGCGGGACCCATGGTGCATACAATCTTGGTGCGCTTGTACATTCAGACCTCCATCTGACATCGTCTTGCGCTGATAGATAAACCATAAGAAATAAAACTGAGATGATTATAACGAAATGCCGACCGAATACCCCAAAAAATCGACCGTATGCCGAATTAGAAGTTCATTTTTTGCGAAAAAACGGTATATGCAAAAACTTTACCAACCGCTCTAACCGCTGCTATCTGGGCGATATTTCAGTCTGACTATGCGCCGAAGAAAAAACGTTTTATCAATGTTGAGCATCACACTGTCTGCACCGTTGCGCCTGTGCCGTGTTTCCAGATGGAATGTTTTGGCTAGACGCGTCGCTTTGGGGTACCATAGCTCCACTATCAACTGCCGCTCAGCACGGCAGCCTTGATGAGCCCTTGCCCTTCTCCTGGGAATTATGATCGGGCATCAATCTGCTGAGTGGCCCGAATCCCAGGAGGGGACTCTATATGCAAAAGGAATACCTGTCCGCCGCGGCGGAGGTGCTCAGCGACCAAGGTGTCGATGAGAACCTCGGCCTGAGCAACGACGAGGCGTCGTCGCGCCTCGCCAAGACAGGCCCTAACAAGCTTGAGGAAGCCGAGAAGACGCCGCTGTGGAAGCGCTTCTTTGAGCAGATGGCCGACCCTATGGTCATCATGCTGATTGTTGCCGCCGTCATCAGCGCGCTCACGGGCATGGTCAAGGGCGAGGCGGACTTTGCCGATGTCGCCATCATCATGTTCGTCGTTATCGTCAACTCGGTGCTGGGCGTGGTCCAGGAGGCTAAAAGCGAGGAGGCCCTCGAGGCCCTGCAGGAGATGAGCGCGGCGCAGTCCAAGGTGCTGCGCGACGGCAAGCTCGTGCACCTGCCGAGCGCCGAGCTCGTGCCCGGCGACGTGATCATGCTCGAGGCGGGCGACTCCGTCCCGGCCGACTGCCGCGTGCTCGAGAGCGCCACGATGAAGATCGAAGAGGCTGCACTCACCGGCGAGTCCGTGCCTGTCGAGAAGCATGCCAACGTGATCGAGCTCGCCGCCGGCACCGACGACGTGCCGCTCGGCGACCGCAAGAACATGTGCTACATGGGCTCCACCGTGGTGTACGGCCGTGGCCGCGCCGTCGTAGTCGGTACCGGCATGGATACCGAGATGGGCAAGATCGCCGGTGCCCTGGCCGAGGCCAAGGAAGAGCTCACGCCGTTGCAGGTGAAGCTCGCCGAGCTCAGCCGCATCCTTACCATTATGGTTATCGTCATCTGCGTCGTCATCTTTGGTGTCGATATCATCCGCCACGGCGTGGGCAACGTTCTTACCGACCCGACCGCCCTGCTCGACACCTTTATGGTCGCTGTCTCGCTTGCCGTCGCCGCCATCCCCGAGGGCCTGGTTGCCGTCGTGACCATCGTGCTGTCGCTTGGCGTGACCAAGATGGCCAAGCGTCAGGCAATCATCCGTAAGCTTTCTGCTGTCGAGACGCTCGGCTGCACGCAGACCATCTGCTCGGACAAGACCGGCACGCTTACCCAGAACAAGATGACCGTCGTCAAGCACGAGCTCGCTGCGCCCAAGGAAAAGTTCTTGGCCGGCATGGCGCTGTGCTCCGATGCCCAGTGGGACGAGGAGCTGGGCGAGGCCGTG
>USJB01000146.1 GCA_900554905.1 uncultured Collinsella sp.
GTATGGTCGAGGGCGATCGGTTAAACGTAGTAGATAGGCCCATTTCGTGGCGAACAGTAGGATTCGCGGTCCAAGGCTGCCGGTTTCGGATGGCCAACCTGGAAGTTGCGGTGGAATAGTTCCTAAAAGGCCCGTGGAAGCTTGAAAACAGGAACCATTTCACCGCAACTTAGGGTGGGATGGGGCTAGTGGCGGGATTGGTGGCGGAGCTTGTCGATGGTGGAGTCGGTGCTTCGGCTGTGGGCTTCGGCGGCGCGGTCGCGAGCATCGGCGGCGGTTTGGCGCTTGCGACGGTAATCGATCATGCCTTGGATGATGGGCTTGCCAAAGCTCACGACATCATCGTTGTAGATGGCGGTTCGGGCTGCGAGGAGGCAGTCGGTAAAGTCCATATGGGTCTTGCCAAAGAGTTTGACGGCAAGGGCGACAACGGTGGGCTCGTCGACCATGACGTCATCGAGCAGCCTTTTCATGGCCGCAGCAATTTCAACGCGGGGAACCTTATAGACGTCGCGCAGCGTGACCACGACGCGTGTGATGATTTCGGGGTAGACGCGAGCGGTGCGCGTGGCGATGACCTTGGCAGCGCGCGGTGACAGAACTTCGTCGTCGTCAAACAGGTAGCGCAGGATGACGGTCTCGTCGATGATGGTGCTACTCATGGATATCTACTTCCTGGATATCTACTTCCTCGGGACCCAAAACCGACTCGTCGCTTTCTGTGGCTAGGTATTCAATCCAGGCATTGCGCTCCTTGGAGCGGCGATTGGGGTCCCCATATGCTTTGAGCGATCCATAGGCGGCGGTGCCGTCCTTTGAGCGCACGGCGACCGGCTGAAAGGGGAGCTTGCGCATCAAAATGCTCTGCGCGACAAATAGACGGACAGCCTCGGCGAGCGATGTGCCCATGGCGTCGTAGAGACGTTCGGCATGCTGCTTGTCTTCCTCGCGAATGCGCACCTGCAGGATGGCTCGTTTTTGAGTCGATGACATCACTGGCCTCCCTTAATGAGCGTGCAATTTGAATAGTCAAATACAACATCGGCTAATAATAGCCAATCTTACAACCACTACTTTATTGCACTAGAGTAATTGAGTGTAAACGATATTACAAACGTACTACATCCTTCAGAAACGAGCGTGAAATCTCCCTTGGATGTACGCATGTAATACACTCACCTTTATAGCTTCTAGAGAATAATTCCAACCTGCCAAAACCCCTGCAATACACCCGTATTGCAGGGCCTATGCTCAAGTTTGCCACCTGCAACTGCGTATATTTAACCTGTATATCGTTGGAGGAATTCTATCGAAGTGCCTGTTTCGCCGCATGCACTCGATACGCCGATGCCGGACCACGGGCGGTCCGGGGCAACGTCGACAGGGTCTCTCCGGCATGGGATTCAGGAGGGAGTGAACAACATGGGCAATAAACGAGTCGTAGCCGATTCCTCACGCTGTATTGGGTGCCAAACCTGTATGGCGGCGTGCATCGAGGCGCACGACATCCCCGGCAACATCGCCGCGCCGCGCCTGCGCGTGACGCGTACGTACGAGATCTCCGCACCGGTGGCTTGCCATCACTGCGAGGATGCCCCGTGCGCGAAGGCCTGTCCTACGGGCGCCTTGTTCTTTGATCCAAAGAACCATCGTATCGGCGTTAACGAGGACAACTGCATCGGCTGCAAGAGCTGCGTCATGGCATGCCCCTTTGGCGCCGTGAGCGTGGCGACCACGCAGGTCCCCGTCTTGATGGGTGACGTGCGAGTGGGTTCGCAGACTAAGAGCTTCGTGCTCAAGTGCGACCTGTGCGTGGACCGTCCCGGCGGTCCGGCGTGTGCCGAGGCGTGCCCGACCAAGGGCCTCACCCTGGTAGACGAGGAGCGCCTGGCAGAACTGACTGCCGAGCGTGCCCGCGCCACCATCGAAAACGAGGCGTAAGCGTTGGGGCGACAAGCCCAATGATTGTCAAATAAGTACCGAGCATTCGGTAGCAGAAAAAGGAAGGAGGGTGTCATGGAGAAGCATAAAGTGATCTGCCCGTACTGCGGCGCCGGTTGCCAGTTTAACCTCCTGGTCCAAAACGGCCAGGTCGTGGGCACCGAACCGCTCAACGGCATCACCAACCAGAGCGAGCTGTGCCTTAAGGGCATGAGCGGCTACGACTTCATCAACGACACCAAGATCTTGACTCCTCGCGTACTGCACCCGATGATCCGCCGCACTAAGGGCGCGGATCTTGAGCGCGTAAGCTGGGACGAGGCACTGGATTTCACCGCATCTAAGATGCAGGCCATAATTGACGAATATGGTCCTAATGCTGTCATGACCACCGGCTCTTCTCGAGGCGGCGGCAATGAGGCGAACTACGTCATGCAGAAGTTTACGCGTGCGTGCATCGGCACCCACAGCGTGGACAACTGCGCCCGTACTTGACACGGCCCTACTGTCCTCGGTCTGATGGACACGGTTGGTTCAGGTTGCATGTCATGCTCCATCCCCGGTATGGAGGATGCGGGCTGCATTTTCCTCTTCGGCTATAACCCTGCCGATTCGCACCCCATCGTCGCAAGGCGTATCGTGCGAGCCAAAGAAAAGGGTTGCAAGATCATCGTCGCCGATCCGCGCCATATCGAAACCGCGCGTATCGCCGATCTCTACCTTCCGATCAAGAACGGTTGCAATGTCGCGTTCCTCAACGCCTTTGCCAACTGTCTGGTCAACGATGGCCTCTACGACAAGGAATTCGTCGCCGAGCACACGAACGGCTTTGACGAGTGGTGGGAGACCATCAAGAACTACACTCCCGAATCTGTACAGGACATCACGGGTGTCGAGCCCGCGTTGATCCACCAAGCTGCCGAGATGTACGCCACGGCGAATCCCTCTGCCATCATTGGCTGGGGCATGGGCGTATGCCAGCAGAAGCAGAACCTGAAGACGGTGCACACCATCGCCTCCATCGCCTGCGTTGCCGGCCAGATCGGCAAACCCAATTCCGGTCTCGCGCCCGTGCGTGGCCAGAATAACGTCCAGGGCTCCTGTGATATGGGCATGCTGCCCAACCTGTACCCTGGCTACCAGAAAGTCACCGACCCCGCAGTGCGTGCCAAGTTTGCCAAAGCTTGGGACGTGCCCGAGGAAAAGCTCCCGCTCGAGGAGGGCTACAAGCTCACCGACCTGGGCCACCTGGTCGACGAGGGCAAGGTGCACTGCTTCTACAACTACGGCGAGGACCCGGTGCAGACCGAGCCCGATTCGGCCGGAATGCGCAAGACGCTCTCCGAGCTGGATCTGTTCATTTGTCAGGACATCTTTATGACGCAGACGACCATGCTCGCCGACGTCATCCTGCCCGCTACCTCTTGGGGCGAGCACGAGGGTGTCTTTACCGCATCCGACCGTAGCTTCCAGCACTTTGACGCGGCCGTTCCGCCCAAGGGCGAGTGCCGTCACGACTGGGAGATCTTCGCGGACCTGTCCACGCGCATGGGCTACCCCATGCACTACGACAACACCGAGCAGATCTGGAACGAGTGCATTAGCCTGTGCCCCAACTTTGTGGGCGCGACCTACGAGAAGATGGCTCCCGAGGGCGGCTACGCCCAGTGGCCGGTCAAGAGCACCGATGTGAACGACCACGGTACGCCCGACATGTTCGCTGGTGGCAAGTTCACCACCAAGGACGGCCGCGCCAACCTGATGGCGCACGACTGGGAGGCGCCCTCCGAGCTTCCCGACGATGAGTACCCGCTCATTCTGTGCAC
>USJB01000147.1 GCA_900554905.1 uncultured Collinsella sp.
ATTCGTTTTCCGGTAGAGGCCTCAAATGGAAAGTGTGTCCCGGAATATGGCTTCAGCCTGGGATGCATTTTCCGGTTGAAGCCTCAAGCGGAAACTGCGTCCCGGAATAGGCACTCAGACTGGGACGTATTTTCCCGATCGAGCCCCTCGGGGAAACTGCGGCCCGGAATCTGCGCCCGAAACGGGACGCGGTTTCCCCGAGGACCGAATCAGCCGCCCGCCCCTCGTCAAAATCATCCGCTTTCCTCCGTTGTATGCGGAACATCCAAGGAGTGTCCCAGAGTGCCGGCAATAGGAACGTCCCCAGCTGCCGGCAGCATTTCACCGCAACTGCAAAAACCCGCGCAGGCAACCGTAGTCACCTGCGCGGGTTTAGTGGGCGCTCACAAAGGTACGCTACAGAGGCCCACGTCAGTTATGGATTACCGAACGGCACCGGCACGCGATGCCTCAGTCGGCTTACCAAGCGATGAAGCTTGCCGCAGTCCTAGACAATCGGCGCAATGCCGGCAAAGTGCAGATACAGCGAAATGATTGCCACGACAATGACCACCGCTGCGATCAGCTTGTCGTGCAGATGCGGAAGCACCGGCTTACCGCGGCCTCGCTCACCCAGCATATAGACGGGAATGGCCGGAGCAAAAAGAATCGTCGTGATCATAACGCCCTGAAGACCCGTCGACCACACCAGGAACAACGTGTAGATAAAGCCGAGTGTACCGAAGAAGCGGGCTTTGCCGACGCTTGGCGCATGCGGCCCGTCCAGATGTTCGTTCTTCCAGCCAATCACCATGTAGTAGGCTGCCGAGCACACGTACGGAACCAGAATCGTGTTAACCGCGCAGCTATAGAAGAACTGGTAGGTGCTCGCCGCCACATACGACACAATCAAGAAGAGCTGCGTGATACCGGAGCTCACGAGAACCGTTACCACCGGGGCGTCGTGCTTGTTCGTCTTGGCAAACGCCAGAGGGAAGGATCCCTGGCGCGCCGCCTCGAACGGCGTCTCGGATGCAATGATGACGTAGCCCAGCATCGCGCCGACCAGCGAGAGAATAACGCCAAGGTTTACGATGGCAGCGCCAACAGGACCGATTGCGCGCTCGAGAATTCCCGCCATGGAGGGCGTTGCGAGCTGCGCCATCTCCTCGCGCGGCATAATGCCAAGCGACAGCATCGAGATAATCAGATACAGCGTGAACACAGCCGCAAATCCAAGCGCCGTCGAGTGACCGACGTCACGCACGTACTTTGCACGGCCCGAGATGACGACAGCGCCCTCGATGCCTGTGAAGACCCAGACAAGGGCGATCATGGTCGAGACGACTTGCTCACCAAACCCAGGACCAGCTGGTTCTCCCCAGAAGTTGTCCATAAAAATATCGACGTTGAACTTACCCAGGAGCACAATGCTCAGAACAAAGAGTCCCAGCGGCACCAGCTTCGCCAACGTGACGATCGTGTTAATGCCCGCAGCCTCCTTAACGCCACGAAGCACAAGGGCGGTAAGGAACCACAAAAACACGCTGGCGCAGACGATGGAAAGCAGGTTGTTGCCCGCGCCAAACGCAGGGAAGAAATAGCCCAGTGCGCTAAACAGCAAGAGCGCAAAGCTCACGTTGGAAAGACATGCGCTGATCCAGTAGCCCCAGGCGGAGTTGAATCCAATGTAATCGCCAAAACCGGCCGCAGCGTATGCATAGATGCCGCCGGTCAGGTCGGGACGGGCCTGAGACAAACCGTTGAATACCATCATCAGCGCAAAGACGCCAATAAAACAAATTCCCCACGAGACGATAACCGCACCGGTATTTGCCCCGCCTGCTGCCATATCGCCGGCAAGCGAAAAGATGCCGCCACAAATACTGGCGGTAATGACCATCATGGTCAGACGAAAGAGATCGAGGCCATTAGGGTCGATAATCTCGTCGTTTTGAGCTTTAGAGGCCATTGTATGTGCACCCCCTTCATCATGTGATCGAACGAAAGATGGCCCGGACGTCCCGAATCGGGTGCCGGGCCATCGGTCAAGCGATCATCAGACTGTTACAGCTATCGCGTTAGAAGCGCAGTGACAGGCAAGAAAGGCCACCGTCGACCTTGCGATACTCGGAGGTATCGACGATGAGCGTCTTGTAGCCCAGATCCTGCACGGCCTTGAGCACGATCGGATAGCCCTCGGCAACGATGACCGTACCGTTGACCCAGATGCAGTTAGCGCCATAGGCCTCGTCCTCGGGCACGACAATCTTGTTGTACTGGGCAAAGTCGGGCTTATCGATGAACTCACCAGAGACGAGCATGTTGTTGTCCTCGATGTAGTTGACGCCCGTCTTGAGGTGCAGGACCTCCTCCAGCGGAACCTCGGAACCCTCGAGGCCCCAGCCCTCGAGAATCTCGCAGAACTGGCGAATGCCCTCTTCATTGGTGCGAGCGGAGCGACCGACATAGAAATGATCGCCGACCATCATGACGTCGCCGCCGTCGAGCGTGCCGGGAGAAACAATGTGCTTGACATGCTCGTCGTCAAAGAAGCGACGGACGACCGGCTCGATCTCGTCCTTCTCGCCGTTGCGGCTGTCGGCACCGGGGTTGGTAATGATGGCGCCGCAGCGAGTGATGACGGCCGGATCTTCGACGAAGCAGCTGTCGGGATACTGCTCGAGTGCCGGCAGCACCGACACGTCCACGCCACACTGCTCGAGCGCATGCTCATAATCGTAGTGCTCCTCGATGGCGCGCTCGTAGATAGGCTGGCCAAGCTCGGGTGCGCTCGTGATGCCATTGCTCAGAGACTTGCCGGGACGACGGATGATAACGTGGCTGAACTTGGTCATGATGATCCTCCTTGGATCTCCTAGCCGAGGGCGAACTTCCTTGTGTCCGCCCTCCTTTCGATGGCTTAATCATAGGGCGGTTTTCCTGTTTTGTATATTGTATACAATCATGAACGGTAGATATTTCTCGGTGAGCGTACTCTCACGTTTCGGCACGAAGTAGCATGATTTAACTGGTCGTTCTATAATTCAACTGAGCTATTCAAGTGAAATGTATTTAGTTTTAAAAATATACAGTTAAAGGATATACGTTCATGGAAACACTCAGAAGGCCCCTGAAGGACCACGTATACGACTACATTTCGAGCCGTATTGACGCCGGCGAGCTTTCGGCCGGCGACCGGCTGAGCGAGCAAGCGATCTGCGACGCCATGGGCGTGTCGCGCACGCCGGTTCGCGAAGCGCTCATCCAGCTGGCAAGCGATGGCTATCTGGACAACCTCCCCCGCCGCGGATTCCGTGTCCGCGGGTTCGATCAGCAAAACGCCGTTGAAGTCTTCGAGATCATGGGGCCGCTGGACGGGCAGGCGGCGTACCTCGCCTGCCCGAACCTAACCGACGATGACATTACGCAGCTTAAATTTCTCGTCGGCTCCATGGACCTTGCGATCCAAGGCGGTCTTATCCGAAAGTACGACGATATTCAACGAGACTTTCACCTTACGTACTTCAACCGCTGCGGCAACGACCGTCTGCGCGACATGATCTCGCAACTCGAGCGCTGCTTTATCAAGCGCGATTACGAGACCGTCGACCAAGAGACGGCGTGCAAACTGCTCAATAAAGCCAACAGCGAACATGCCCATATTCTTGAGTTGTTCGAAGCACGAGATGCGACGGGCGTGCGCGACTACGTTCGCGATATCCATTGGAACACAGAAAACGCCCAGTTCACCGTTTGGTAGGAAAGCAG
>USJB01000148.1 GCA_900554905.1 uncultured Collinsella sp.
ATTGAGGCAACGACCAAAACGCTCGCCCGCCGCATCGCCGACGCGTTCATCGATCCCTTCGCCGGCATCCTCGCCGCGCTCGCACTGGTCTCGCTCTACATCGACGTGCTCGCCGTGCCCGAGCCGCAGCGCGACCCCTCCACGGTCATCGTCATCGGCATCATGCTGCTGGTATCGGGCGGTATGAAGTTTATCCAGGAAGCCCGCAGCGGCAATGCGGCCGAGGCCCTCAAGGACCTGGTCTCCAACACTTGCACCGCCCTGCGCGACGGCGAGCACATCGAGATCCCCTTCGACGAGCTCGTCCCCGGCGATGTAATCCGTCTTTCTGCCGGCGATATGGTGCCGGCAGATGCCCGCATCATCACCGCGCGCGACCTGTTTGTCATCGAGTCCGCACTCACCGGCGAGAGCGAGGCAGTCGAGAAGACCGCTGCCGTCACCGTCGTCGAGGGCGCCGACGGCTCCGCGCTGCCGCTCTCTGCCTGCAAGAACATCGTCTTTACCGGCACCTCCGTGCAAAATGGCACCGCCATGGCACTTGTCGTTGCCACCGGCTCGGACACCTACCTGGGCGGTATCGCCAAGATGCTCAACGGGCGCAGCGAGAAGAGCGCGTTTGACCGCGGCGTCTCGAGCGTCTCCATGCTGCTGGTGCGCCTGATGCTCGTTATGGCGCCGGCCGTCTTTGCCATCAACGCCGCCACCAAGGGCAACGTCATCGACGCGCTGCTGTTCGCCACGAGCGTGGCCGTGGGCATCACGCCGCAGATGCTTCCCGTCATCGTGACCACGAGCCTGTCGCAGGGCGCCAAGGACCTCGCCCGTCGCCAGGTTATCGTCAAGGAGCTGCCGGCGATTCAAAACCTGGGCGCCATGGACGTCCTGTGCTGCGACAAGACCGGCACCCTCACCGAAGACCGCATCGTACTCGAGCGCTACCTCAACACCGACGGCAACGAGGACACACGCGTGCTGCGCCATGCGTTTTTGAACAGCTTCTTCCAGACCGGCCTCAAAAATCTTATCGACCTGGCCGTAATCGACCGTGCCGATGTGACACCCTCGACCGTCGCACCCGATTCCATGCTGGGCCAGAGCCTGCGCGACCGCTATACCAAGGTCGACGAGGTGCCCTTCGATTTCTCGCGCCGTCGCCTGAGCGTAGTTGTCTCCGACGCCCAAGGCAAAACACAGATGGTTACCAAGGGAGCTGCCGAAGAGATGCTCGAGATCTGCTCCTTTGTCGAGGTCGATGGCATCGCCCGGCCGCTCGCCGAAGACAAGCTCGCCCAGATTCGCAAGCAGGTCGCCGATCTTAACGCCGAGGGCCTGCGCGTGATTGCCGTGGCACAGAAGACCGATCCGCGCTGCGTGGGCGAGTTTGGCATCGCCGACGAGTGCGACATGGTGCTGATGGGCTTTTTGGCCTTCCTCGATCCGCCCAAAGCAAGTGCCGCGGGAGCCGTCGCCACGCTCGAAGCCAAGGGCGTGGCGGTCAAGGTCCTAACCGGCGACAACGACCGCGTCGCCGCCACCGTCTGCGAGCAGATTGGTATCGATGCGAGCAACGTCTTGCTCGGCTCCGAGATCGATGCACTCGATGACGCCGAGCTTGCCGAGCGCGCCGAGAAAACCCACCTCTTCGCCAAGCTCTCGCCACTGCAGAAGGCACGCCTGGTGCGCGTCATGCGCGAGATGCTCGACCACACCGTGGGCTTTATGGGCGACGGCATCAACGACGCCGCCGCCATGCGTGCGAGCGATTGCGGCATCTCGGTCGATTCGGCCGTCGATATTGCCAAGGAATCCGCCGATATCATCTTGCTTCAGAAGGACCTGGGCGTGCTCGAGCGCGGCATCATCGAAGGCCGCCGCACTTACGGCAACCTGCTCAAGTACCTCAAGACCACGGTGAGCTCCAACTTTGGCAATGTGTTGTCCGTGACCGTCGCGAGCCTGTTCTTGCCGTTTTTGCCCATGAGCGCCCTGCAACTGGTGCTGTTGTCGCTGGTCTACGAGATCGTATGCATCGCGCTGCCGTGGGACACCGTCGACGACGCCTGGACTGCCCGTCCGCGCGCCTGGGACGCCGCGTCCATCAAGGGCTTTATGCTCGAGCTGGGCCCCGTGAGCTCGCTGTTTGACATCGTGACCTTCGCCGCGCTCTTCTTTGTCGTGTGCCCCGCCGCCGTGGACGCAAGCTGGTCCGAGCTTGCCGCCGCGGGCAACGTCACGGGCATGGCAGCCTTTGCGGCGCTCTTCCAGAGCGGCTGGTTTGTCGAGTCCATGTGGTCGCAGACACTCGTGGTCCACATGTTGCGCTCCCCGCATCTGCCGAGCCCGCGCGACCACGCCGCGCCCGCATTGTGCGTTCTTACCGTGCTGGGCCTGGCGCTCGTCACCTGGCTGCCGGCAAGCCCCATCGCCGATGCGCTCGGCCTCATGACGCTACCCGCGAGCTTTTTCGCGCTGCTCATCGGCATCGTCACCGCCTACATCGCGCTCACCCAGCTGGCAAAGCGCCGCTACATCGCCCGCCACGGCGAGCTGCTGTAGCAAGTAGACGGAAAACACCCTGCCAGCTGCCGTTGCCACTACCACAGCTGCCAACGCCGCTGCCGTTGCCTCTGCCGCCGCCGCAGTCTATCCCCCCAGCAGTTGCGGTGAAATAGTTCCTGTTTAAAGCCCCGTGACTTTAATTTAGGGACTATTCCACCGCAACTTATTGGGAGATTAGCTAGTCCTTGGGTGTCCAGGACCAGAAGAAGTTGATGAGGGCCACGCGCGAGGCGGTGCCGGTCTTTTTGTTGATCGAGGAAATGTGACGATAGAGCGTGGAGCGCGAAAGGAAAAGCGTTGTGGCGATGTCCTGAACGCTCTGGTCCGAAACGACCAAGACCTCAAGAATATCGTGCTCGCGCTCTGTAAGCCCAAAGGTGGCGACGAAAGCATCGAGGCGTTCATCGGACGTGAGCTCCGCTGCCTCCACGGGCTCGGGGTCGGAGCGTGTGGGCGCAAGATCCCCACCAAGATCGTCGGTGGCAAGCGGCAGGCCACCCTGCATCACGGCATCATCGGTTCGTTGCCCCAACTGCCCCAGCAGCGTAATCGCAATGCCCACAAACATCACGAGCGCCGCACCGATCGCAGCCAGCACGTTTTGACTCGAGATGATCGCCACCGCCGGCGCCGTCACGAGCATCGAGCACACGTTGTTGACGACGCGACCCATGCACGGCCAAAAATATGACCAGCGCGCATAGAGCGAGACGGCGGCATATTTTGTGGTAAAGAACACCACAAAGAAGCCTGAGCCCAGATAAAAGATGATCGTGGCAGCAAGCTCGTTGCCGCCATTGCCGTCGACGATGAGCACAAAGAACGAAAGCGTGGACAGTATGGCGGCACATGTCATGCCGATATTCATATACGAGCGGCCGTGCAGGTCAAATAGGACGCCGGCAGCCAACGAGCTCACGACAAGCAGCAGGCGCGGCCAGTCACCCAAATCAACGGCTCCGGTAGCATGCAAGGTTGTGAGACCCGCGTTGAGAGCGGCGAATACGCCGGAAAGATACGCCGTCGCCACGGTCAGGCGGACCACGGCGCGGCGGAATGCCGCCTTTGCCTTGGGATCGTCTTGCCACTTGGCGCCATATTCCAGAGCATCTACCGAAAGCCCGGCAACACTGGGTTCAAAGCTGGGATCGGACTCGTCGCGCAGCTTGGCGCGTCGGGCACCGT
>USJB01000149.1 GCA_900554905.1 uncultured Collinsella sp.
GACAGTCCTCACCAAGGCTCTCTTTTACTTCGTCGGACTCAAGCCAAGGATTTTCGTGCCCATCGTCAAGTGTCGCGTTCGCCGGTTCATCGACGTCTGTCGAGTCCAACGGCGTCGTGCGATACCACACGTTGCACAGACCATTGAGGTCGCCGATGGCGACGGGGGTTTCGATTGAGATGAATCTCGCCGTGCCGTCTTTGGCGCACTCAAGATCATCGGTAATCGTAAACTCATCAACCCAAGTAGCGGAATCGTTTCGAGCATCGATGGTATAGGAGAAAAGCCCATCACTATTGGTTTGCGTCGTGGCGCGGTTTTTACCATCGCCGTTAGTCAACAGGCCCTTTTCGATAGGTTGGACAAGTTCCTGACGCTTGTCGACCTGCCCCTTGATCTCGATGGGCGCATCCTTCATTGCGACGGATTGGACTTCTCCCGTTTCCTTTATTTCAAACGTTATCTCCTCGGCAAGGTCATAGGTCCGCGGAGACATCATTTCGCGCAACGAGTAGGTGCCGGGTACAAGATGTTCGACGCGGTGTGGCTTGTCGGATGAGGTCCAGGAGTCTATTTCGGTTTTATCGGGACCATATAAGGTGAGCTGTGCGCCTTCCACTTCCTGCTCACCGCTTGCATCGACCTTGGAGATATCAACCTTGGTGTAATCGTCGGATACGTTAAGCCGTGCTTCTACAACGGGTGTTTTCTGGTCGGCATAAGTAAGGTCGACAATATGGGTTGTCCGATCGAGTAAGAAGCCTGCCGGCGCTTGAGTCTCGACAACCTCGTAGCGTGCGGTGCCAGATCCCAGCGGGAGGTCGTCCGCGCGTGCTTCTCCAGTTTCATCCGTCGTGACGGTAGCGACAGTCTCACCGTCGAGCACGGCAATGCTACCGTCGGGGCGCACGATATCACCCGAGGCACGGATCTCAAAGACGGCGCCCGCGAGGCTGCTGCCGTCTACGGCATCGGTTTTAACGATCCTGATGTTTCCGGTCGCGGCGTGGTCATAATACGAGGCGATTGCAACGGGCGTTAGGTTCATGTCGGCGGGTATGTTTACCTCGATCTCCTCGCCGACAAGATAGGGCTCTTTGGCCGAGGTTTCGCGTACATAATAGGTGCCCGGCACGAGCGATTCGGGCAGTGTGACGGTCCCGGTCGCGTCAGTCGTAAAGGTGTCCATTACGTTATGTGTTGGATACCAGCAAGTTTGTGAGACAGATTCGTGATTGCTGTCGAGGAGTTGGAAGGTGAATCCGGCTAGTGGAACAGAAGCGCCTGTTTGGGCATCGCGTTTTACAATCTGGAGATGCGTCGACAGAGCGTGGTTGTCCACGATATATTGAAGCTCGGCGCCGTCGGAAATCTGATTGGCCCCGACGGTCCATTCCCCTGCACGTTTAAAACCCTCGGGGACGGTTTCCGGAACCTCGCGAACCGTGTAGCCGGCACGGTCGTATGGGACGGCTCCGTGGACACCGGCGGGTCGCTTACCTGTGCCGAACCACGCTTCGGGCTGGTCTTTGGTGGAGGCAAAGCCATAGATGTTTGTGGTCAGTGTGCCAACAACCTGCTGAGAGCTGTTGCTGACAACCTCAAAGACAACACCACCCGCCGGCTGCTCCAGGCCGGATTGGTCGCTATTGCCGTAATCCTTGAATTTGGAAATCTCAAGGTCAAACGCAATGGGGATATCGGAAATGCGAGATTCGATCTCGACCACGCCTGAATCGCCGAGCTGGTCGGCTCCGACGGTATAGGTCCAGCTGTCGTTGGATGGCAGGTAGCCCTCGGGGGCTTTTGATTCGTAGATGGTAAAGGTTCCTAAGGGGACATCGGCGAGGGTGGCCCGACCGCTTTCGTCGGTCGTGAGGATTTGCACCCATCCAGGGGTTGATTGTGACACACACGTGAACTCTGCTCCTGCGAGTGAAGATCCCACCTGGGGGCCGGCATTCGTCGCGGCATCGAGTTTTACGATACGCAGGTTGATGGTGCCGGGCTGTTCATCAATGGCGACCTGTCCACCGTCATTCCCCGTGGTAAAGGCGATGCGATCACGACGGGGGACATAGCCGGCCGGCGCCTTCGTTTCAACTAGGTAGTATGCCGTGTTGGGCAGAAGTGTTGCTTGCGCCCGACCGTTGCTGTCCATCTGGATGGTGCCGACATGCGCGCCGCTGGCGCTCTCAAAAATATCGAATGTTGCCCCGTCAAACTGATAAGTATTGTTTCCGCTGGTAATGGCGGCGTTTGCAGACTGTTTTTTGAAGGAAACAGAGACCGCCGGCAGTACATAGAGCATGTCCTGACGTTTGCTGCCGCCCGATACGGCTCCTAGATAGCGTCGCGCGCGGTGCGGAGCGGCTTTGATGCTTCCTGATTTTGCGCTGTCGTGGAGCCACCGCGCCGCCGCCACGACTTCATTGTCAGTGGTAAAGTGCCCACTCTTGGTTTTGCCCTGAGCGGTCGTGTAAGAGTAAGTACCGTCGACATGGGTAGTGCCGTTGAGCATCCATACGGCAAGCTGGGTTGCGGCGCGGGCGCGATCGGGTGAAAGATGGTAACCGCCAAACGACGTGGCGGTAGGATATCCGTGACAAACGATTGCCGCGAACTCGTCGTCGAGCCACACCCAGCCTTGATCAAAGTTGAGCCATGGGCCGCCCGGCTTGGTGGGGCCGGGGCGCTCCTGGTTCATGCAGTAGGCAATCGAGGCGTCTTGAGCTTCATACTTGCCGATGAAGAAGGGCCCACAATCATCGCTAATAGTGCGGAAGCCGAGCTGATCGTAGCCATCGACGGCAAATGCGGCTCCCGGTGCCAGGCAGCCGAAAAGCAGGAAGAGGAGCAGGAGCAGCGGACCTGTTGCGATTGCGCTGTGGACAGAGTGCGTGGGTGCGTTGGACATGGCTGCTCCTTATCCCTCGTGCGCCGCACGGGGAGGCTGCGACGCGTAGGATGAGGCTACCCCCGAGGTTCATGCGGGTAAGTACCGGAGCCTGACCAAAAGCTTGCCCATTTCCTGACAAATTGAGCTCAAATACAACAATCAAGCAAAAGTGCAGGTAGAAGATAGGTAGAACAGGAGGCCAAAGGTCCTCATCTCCACAATTGACGCGATTTTCAAACGAATCTCCACAGCTAAAACAAGCATCGCCACCCTTGTATCGAACAAGACAACCGCGTTATACTAGCCAACACACAAGCGGGCATCGCCAAGTGGTAAGGCATCAGCTTCCCAAGCTGACACTCGCGGGTTCGAGTCCCGTTGCCCGCTCCATTCGAATTTCAGGCACGGTAACGTTTCGTTACCGTGCCTTTTTCAATAAAGTGCCGGGACTCGAACCCGCCAGGGTGCGAGCGTTAAATAAACGCGAAGCGTTTATAGCGAGCAGGCAAGGTCGCCGATAGGCGACCGCAGCCGGTGCGGATTTGCGAAGCAAATACGCAGATTCTCCGCGCAAACTATCAGCTCAATTTGGATGCGATGTTTATCGAATCTCAGCCGGCCATGCGCCGCATCAACGGATCCCCCCCGTACCGCGGAGAATCGAACTCTGTGCAGGGCGCGAGCGTAAAGAAAACGCCTCAGTGACGCAGAGTGGGACGCGCTTTCCCAATGGCGGCCCAGGCGGAAAGCACGTCCCGGAATCCGCATTCAGACTGGGACGTAGTTTCCGGATGGCGCCTCAAGCGGAAACTGCGACCCGGAATCGAGCCG
>USJB01000150.1 GCA_900554905.1 uncultured Collinsella sp.
AGTTCCGCACGCAAAGAAGGCCACTTAATGTGGCCTTCGTCTTGCGCAGGACTGTTCGAAATTTTGAGGAAGCACCCGCCCTGCCGGGGCTCCCGGGTTCCCGCTTACGAGAGCGACGTTCTCAGCAACTCGTTGAAGAGCTTCGGGTTGCCCTTGCCGCGGCTCGCCTTCATGCACTGGCCCACCAAAAAGCCGATGACCTTCTGGTTGCCGTCACGATACTGCTGCGCCTGATCGGCACAGTTTGCCAGCACCTCGTCCACGATCGGCTGCAGCGCGCCGGCGTCGCTCACCTGACGCATACCACGCTCGTCGACGATCTTGTTGGGGTCATCGCCGGTCTGGGCCATGGCCTCAAAGACCTCGTGCGCCTGGTTGGAGCTGATGGCATCGGTCGCCAGCAGCTTGGCAAGAGCCGCCACCTGAGCCGGCGCGATGCCGGACTCGGCGAGCGACACGCCTGCGCCCTTAAGGTAGGCGATCATCTCGTTCACCAGCAGGTTTGCGACCGTCTGAGCCTCCTTGCCGGCCATACCGGCAGCGGCCGCCTCAAAGAACTCGGCAAACTCGGGGTCGCCGGCAATCTGCTCGGCGTCGGCCGCCTTAATGCCAAAGTCGGCCTCAAAACGGGCGCGCTTGGCATCGGGCAGCTCGGGAATCTCGCCACGGCAGCGATCGATGAACTCGTCGTCCAAATCGAACGGCGCCAGGTCGGGGTCGGGGAACAGGCGATAGTCGTCGGCCGTCTCCTTCACACGCATAACCACGGTGCGCTTGCGGCTGGGCTCCCAGTGACGGGTCTCCTGGTAGATGATGCCGCCCTCCTCGAGCACCTCGGCCTGACGGCAGATCTCGTAGGCAAGGCCGTCGTGCAGGCTCTTAAACGAGTTGAGGTTCTTGAGCTCGGTCTTGGTGCCCAGCTTGGTCTCGCCGCGGCGGCGCAGCGACACGTTGCCGTCGCAGCGCATGGAACCCTTCTCCATGGAGCAGTCCGAAATGCCCAGCGTCACAAAGATGCGACGGAGCTTTTCCATAAACAGACGCGCTTCCTCGGGCGTGCGCAGATCGGGCTCGGTGACGAGCTCAATCAGCGGCGTGCCGCAGCGGTTGTAGTCGACGAGCGACTCGGCCGCGGCGGTAATGCGGCCCTCGGCGCCGCCCACGTGAACCATCTTGGCGGCGTCCTCCTCCATGTGGATACGCAGGATGCGAATAGGCACCGTGTAGGAACCGTCCTCGCGACGCTCGGGCATCTGCAGGTTGGACGCGTCATAGCTGGCTAGGTGGCCGGCGCGCTGATTGCCTTCGCGCATGGTCGACGTCATGGACGTGGACAGGCCCTCGGCGTTGGCCGACGCGCTCGCCAGGCTCTGGGCCTCGGCTTCGCCAAACGCGCAGTCGGGGCGCTCGGCGGCACCGCGACCGGTCACGTCCAGATCCAGGTGACCGTACATGGCAAAGGCGACCGGACCCTGCGTGGTCTGGAAGTTCTTGGCCATATCGGGATAGAAGTAGTGCTTGCGGTAGAACATCGAGTGGCGCTGGATCTCGCAGTTGGTGGCGAGACCGGCCTTGACGATGCTCTCGATGGCGCGCTTGTTGGGCACCGGCAGGGCGCCGGGCAGGCCCAGGCACACCGGGCACACGTTGGCGTTAGGCTCGTCATCGTGGCTGAGCTTGCAGTTGCAGAACATCTTGGTATCGAGTGCGGTGAGCTCGGTATGGATCTCCAGGCCGATCACGGCCTCCCAATCCTGCAGGACCTCGGAAAGCTCCTTCATTACAGCTCGCCTCCCTTCCCGGCAAAATCGGGCGCGACGGAAAGCGCGGGCGCACCCGTGGCGGCATCGGCAAAGCCGCGCTCAAGGGCGCGGGCAAACGTGAGCAGCTGACGGTCCTTAAAGGCCGGACCCACCAGCTGGGCAGAAACGGGCAGCTGGGTATCCTCGCCCAGGCCCAGCGGCACCGAGATGCCACCGTTGCCGCAAATGTTGAGCGAGATGGTGTACAGGTCGGAGAGGTACATCTGCGTGGGGTCGCTGATCTCGCCAAACTTAAAGGCCGTGCGCGGCGAGGCGGGCATGAGGATGGTGTCCACCTTGGCATACGCGGCGTCGTAATCCTGCGTGATGAGCGTGCGGGCCTTTTGCGCAGCGTAGTAGTACTTGTCGTACACGCCCGAGCTCAGCAGGTAGGCGCCGAGCATCTGGCGGCGCTTGGCCTCGGCACCAAAGCCGTGGGCGCGCGAAAGCGAGCTCTGGTCGGACAGGTTGGCGCAGCCCTCCTCCTGATAGCCGTAGCGAATGCCGTCGAAGCGGGCCAGGTTGGAGAACGCCTCGGCCGGGCCGATGACGTAGTAGGCGGCGATGGCGGCGTCCAGGTGCGGCAGGTCGACCTCGACCAACTCGGCACCCTGGTTCTGCAGCTCCTGGGCGGCGCGCTGAACAGCGCCCTTGACCTCGGGCGTCAGGCCCTCGGCCTCCATAAACGCAGGGATAATGCCCACGCGCTTGCCCTCGATGCTGTCGTTGAGATGCTCGGTAAAGTCGACGGCGCAATCCTGGCTGGTGCAGTCGTACGGATCGTGGCCCGCGCCGGTAAGCGCGTTCATGGCCAGCGCGACATCCTCGACCGTGCGGCCAAAGGGGCCCACCTGGTCGAGCGACGAGCCAAAGGCAACCACGCCGTAACGGCTCACGGCGCCATACGTGGGCTTAAAGCCCACCACGCCGCACAGCGACGCCGGCTGGCGAATGGAGCCGCCGGTGTCCGAGCCCAGCGAGAGCGCGACCTCGCCTGCGGCGACGGCTGCAGCGGAGCCGCCCGAAGAGCCGCCGGGCACGCGCTCGGTATCCCAGGGGTTGTTGGTACGGTGGAACGCCGAGCTCTCGGTGGAACTGCCAAAGGCAAACTCGTCCATGTTGGCCTTGCCCATGGGCAGGCAGCCGGCATCGAGCATGCGCTGGACGCAGGTAGCGGTGTAGATGCTCTGGTAATCCTCGAGCATGCGAGAAGCGCAGGTAGTGCGCGTGCCCACGAGGTTCATGTTGTCCTTAATGGCCAGCGGCACGCCCGCGAGCGGGGGCAATGTCTTGCCTGCGGCACGGTCGGCATCCACGCGCGCGGCGGCCTCGAGCGCGAGCTCGGGCGCCACCTGCAGGAATGCCTGGACCCCGCCCTCGCGCGCCTCGATGGCGGCAAGGGAGGCCTGGGCCACCTCGGTAGCGGTAAAGTCGCCGGCGGCAACGCCCGCGGCGATCTGGGCGGCGGTAAGGGAATCGAAGCTCTGAGCCATTACTCGCTCTCCCCCTCTCCCAAAATGGACGGCACGCGGAAGTAGCGGTCGCGCGCGCTACCGGCGTTTTCCAGCGCGACGTCGAGCGGCAGGTCGCGCTCGGGCTCGCGCAGGTCGTCGCCCATCACGTTGGACAGGCTTCCGATAGGATGGAACGTGGGCTCCACGTCGGGCAAGTCATATTGCAAGACGGGCTCGAGCATCTGGACGGCGTCGTTCAGGTAGGACGTCATCTGGGTGAGCTCGTCATCGGTCAGTGCGATCTTTGCGTACTCGGCGATGCCGCGCACGTCTTTCTCGCTGAGTGCCATAGGCGCTCCCTTCCGCATAACAGTTAAACCGCTCTAGTATACAAGGCAACGCCGCTTGGAGCAGGTGCTTTACCCAAATGCAGCGAAAACGTAACGAGGGCGGCGGGCTGGCAGG
>USJB01000151.1 GCA_900554905.1 uncultured Collinsella sp.
CGAATCCGACGTGGTCTTTGTCGACACCTCGGTCTTTTGGGGTGATGCCGTGGCCGCCGCGGTGGCGGCGAGCGACCGTTGCCTGGTCGTAGGCGATGCGGCAGTATCGTCCGCGACATCCGCTTCGCGCGTCATTGAGCTGGCGAGCCGCGTGGGCGTGCCACGCACGCGCATGAGCGCCGTGTTCAACCGGTTCGGTGCGCGCGGGGCAGACGAGGACGTCGCCATGCGCTTTGAGATTGCCTGTGCGTTGAGCTCCAAGATTCGTATCGCCGATGGCGGGCAGGATCTCGCCGCGCTCATGGCGTTTGGGCGCGCCGACGAGGCAGTGGGTCAGACGAGCGCTTTTGCGACCAGCGTGCGCGAGGCCACGCGCAAGATGCTCGTGGAACTGGGGTGCGCCGTCGGCCCTTGGAGCGATATGGTCGCCGACCGTGCAATGCGAACCGAACGCCCGCGTATTCGCCTTCCCTGGTCGCGCGAGGGTGATCAGCGATGAGCCTGCAAACAAGGATTAAGGCTGCCGGCGCTGCAGCGGCTGCAGCGCCTGTAGATGCGGGGCGTCGCCGCGCGGTGAAACGACGCACCAAGCGCGCCGTGATGGACCGCATGGGTTACGACGAAGTGGCGCGTATCAGCGCTTATATCGACCCGGCGCTTGCCCGCTCGGAATTGCGTCCCGCGGTGGAGGCGGCGCTCAATGTTGAGGAACCGACCGATCTCGCGACGTCCGAACGCGAGACCATCATCGACGAGATTTTGGATGACGTGGTGGGCCTGGGGCCGTTGCAGCCGCTCATCGAGGACGACACCGTTACCGAGATCATGATTAACGGCTGCCGCTCGGCTTTCTTTGAACGCGGCGGCGTCTTGCACCCCATTGAGCATGCGTTTGAGGATGATGAGCAGATCTGTGTGCTTATCGACCGCATCATCTCGCCACTTGGTCGCCGTATCGACGAGCGCAGCCCCATCGTCAACGCCCGCCTCAAAACGGGCTATCGCGTCAACGCGGTGATTCCGCCTGTGGCGATTGACGGACCGATTCTCACCATCCGAAAGTTCTCGGACCGTATCTGCTCGCTGGACGAGCTTGTGGGGCTGGGGTCGCTGCCGCTTTGGTATGCGCAGCTGCTGTCGTGCGCGGTGTCGCTGCGACAGGACCTGGCGGTTGCGGGAGGCACGGGATCTGGTAAGACCACTCTGCTCAACGCGTTGTCATGCGAGATCTCCACCGGCGAGCGCATCGTGACGATCGAGGACTCTGCCGAGCTCAAGTTTGCGCATCATCCGCACGTGGTGCGCCTAGAGGCGCGCGAGGCTTCAATTGAGGGTGAGGGTGCGGTGACGATTCGCGACCTGGTGACCAATGCTCTGCGTATGCGCCCCGATCGCATCGTCGTGGGCGAGGTGCGCGGTGCCGAGTGCTGCGACATGCTGCAGGCCATGAACACGGGCCACGACGGCTCGCTCACCACGCTCCATGCGGGTACCGAGCAGGAGACCGTGGTTCGCCTGACGCTGCTTGCGCGCTACGGCATCGATTTGCCGAGTGAGCTTATCGAAGAGCAGATCGCCATGGCGCTCGACGGCATCGTGATGTCCGAGCGTCATGCAGATGGCAGGCGCTTTGTGGCCTCATATTCGGGGGTTCGCCGCGGCGCGTCGGGCGGTATTGAGCTCGAGCGCTACGTGACGTTCGATGCCGCCGAACGCACCTGGACGCTCGACCGCGAGCCGCCGTTTATTGCGGAGGGCTTGCGGTCGGGAACGCTCACGCAAGAGGAGGTGGACGAATGGAGATCGCTGTGCCCCTCGTCGTAGGGGGTTTGGCGGGGCTTTCTGTCGCGACGGCGTGTGGGACAGAGCCTCGTGTGCCGCGGATGCCGCCGGCGGAGCTGGCGCGCCAGACGCTCGAATCGATGGCGGAGAAGCTGCCCCGTGAGCTGGCGGAAAACGACCTGCTGACAAAGATTGCCCGCTCGTGGGCGTCGCTGATCCCCGCAGGTCGCCTTGGGCTTGCTATTGAGGATAACGCGGCCCGTCTGGCATTTCTGCTGCTGTCGAGCGGTATCTGCAGCGTTTTGCTGGCCGTTGCGTCGTCGTCGCCCATCGGCTTTGTCTTGGGGCTGGTGGCGCCGTTTGGCGTGGGTGCCGCGCGTGACACCTTCGATCGCCGACGCGAGCAGCATGATGTAGAAGAGGCCATGCCCGAGGCATTCACAGCGTTATCCATGTCGCTTGCCTCGGGGCATTCGCTGGCACAGGGCATGCGCTTTGTGGGTGCCCATGCGCAAGAGCCGGTGCATACCGAGTTTTTGCGGGTGGCGGCGGCGATCGATTGCGGCATCTCGGCGACCGACGCGCTCGATGACTTGCTCGTGCGCATCGACGCCCCCGGCCTTTCGCTTGTGACCTTGGCGCTTAAGGTGTCACAGCGCACCGGCGCTCCGCTTGCCGACTTGCTGTCCGAGGCGTCGAGCATGGTGGGTGAGCGCATTGAGCTCAAACGCCGTCTGGACGTTAAGACGTCGCAGGCGCGTATGTCGGCACACATGGTCGCGGCGATGCCGGCGGGCATGTGCGCGGTACTGGCTTTGCTTTCGGCAGACTTTCGCCGCGGTCTTGCGACGCCGGCTGGTGCGGGCGCCGTGGTGCTGGGGCTTGCCCTCAACGTCGTTGCCCTGGTGGTTATCCGGCGCATTATGCGGGTGGAGCTATGAGCGCCCCGGTTGCAGTTGTGGCTTGCCTGTGTGCCCTGAGTGTATTTGTCGCGACGGGTTTGGATCGGGCGGATGCACGCAAGATCGCAGGGGCCTGCAAGCGCGAGGCGGTGCTGGTCGCTGCCGCGGGTCGCTCGGTGGTCGATGCCCTGACCGCGCGAGTGAAGGGCGCGGTTGGAGCGGGCGGCCCGGCGCGAGTTTCGCTCGGCGAAGTGTCCGAGATGATCGATGTTGTGCGCTTGGGTCTTTCGGCCGGCCTTTCGTTTGATGCGGCGCTTGAGATTTTCTGCGCCAACCGCCGGTCAGTGTTGGCTCTTCGCCTTGAGCGGGCCTGCATGGCGTGGCAGGTGGGCGTGGGCACGCGTGAGGACGAGTTGTTGGCCGCCGCACGCGACCTGGACGTGCGAGCGCTCGAGACCTTTGCCATTACGGTGGGACAGGCGCTCGCCCTGGGTGCTCCACTTGCCGAGACGCTGGCCGCTCAAAGTCGCGAGATCCGTGCGGCTCATCGCGCCGCGGTCGAGCGCGAGATCGAGCGCGCACCGGTCAAGTTGCTGATTCCCACCGGCACGCTCATCTTGCCGGCGTTGCTTCTGTCCATATTGGGCCCGCTGCTGGGAGCAGGCGGGATGATGTAGGGAGGAATACATGAACACGATGACTGACGTTGCTGGCAAGGTCTGGAGCTGGGCTGTTTGCCAGTCAATTCGCGCTCGCCAGCATGCCGGGGAGCTACTGCAGGAGGAGAGTGCACAGGGTACCACCGAGTATGCCATCTTGGTCGGCGTGCTCGTGGTGATCGCGATTATCGCCATCGTCGCATTTAAGGGCAAGGTCCAAGATCTATGGAACGCTATCAGCGAGGGCATCAACAGCCTGTAGAGGGTAGGCGGCCTGTCGGCGCACTGCTGGTGTTTGCCTGTGTGGTTGTGGCGGTGGCAGTAATAGTTGCCAAAGCACTGCCTTCATGATCTCCTTTGACTGCTAA
>USJB01000152.1 GCA_900554905.1 uncultured Collinsella sp.
TTCTGGCTTCGCGAGCAAAAGTACTACGACTACGTAAAGGAATACTTCACCGCACCGTGGGCTGCTGATTTCTTTGACACCGATGCGCTCATGAAACTGCTTGACGATCACTTTGAGGGTCGCGCGCTCAACCAGCGCAAGATCTATACCACGCTGACGTTCCTCATCTGGTACAAGCGCTTCTTTATCGACGAGGACCAGCCCGCTGTTCAGGCTGCCTAGCCTCGGCTTACGAACGCCTGCGCGTAACGGCTCCTCCGGGAGCCGTTTTTGCGTGGGTGCGTTTCAGTTACTATAAAACCGTCCCTGCCAAATGGCTGAGAAAGGTGAAAGATGCACCATTCGGATTCCGCGACCGTGACCACGGTCGATACGCTTGCCAAGCTTCTCGATGTGTGCGGCGAGCTGCGCGCATCAGAGCAGGTTGACGAGCGCGCCGTGACCGGCTGCTCGTTTGATTCGCGCGCGGTCTCGGCAGGTGACGTATTCTTTTGCAAAGGTGCTGCCTTTAAGCCCGCGTTTTTGAGCATGGCGCTCGATGCGGGCGCCGTCGCATTTGTGTGCGAGGAGTCGCTGGTCGAGTCTCTGGAGCCGCTGGCGCAGGAGAGCGGTGCTGCGATGCTGGTTGTTGATAGTGTTCGCACGGCCATGGCCCTGTTGCCGCCGGAGGTCTACGACCGTCCCGACCACGACGTCAAGATCGTGGGCATCACCGGCACCAAGGGAAAGACCACGGCCGCTTTTATGCTCCAGTCCATCATCAAGGCGGCGGGCGAGTCCTGCGGCATGATCGGCTCGGTGAGTACCGACGATGGCATCGAGTGCTACGAGAGCACCAATACTACGCCCGAGGCCCCCGAGGTCTGGCGCCATATCGCCAACTGCCGCACGTCCGGTCGCCAGTCCATGGTCATGGAGGTTTCGAGCCAGGCGCTCAAGTACCAACGCGTCGAGAATCTGCCGTTTGACGTGGCGTGCTTCCTCAACATCGGCCGCGACCACATCTCGCCGATCGAACACCCCACGTTTGAGGATTATTTTGAGAGCAAACTCAGGATCTTTGACCAGGCAAAGACCGCCGTGGTGAATCTGGGCACCGAAGAGGTCGACCGTGTGCTGGAGGCAGCGTCGACGGCCGAGCGCTTGGTGACCGTTGGCGTCGAGCATCCCGAGGCAAGCCTGTGGGCGAGCGATGTCCGCATGCTCGGCTTTAACATCGAGTTCAACTTGCACGGCATGAGCGCCGACGAGCCCGAGGCGGGGGAGAAGGTCCTGCTGGGTATCGCAGGCGACTTTAACGTGGAAAACGCGCTGGTCGCTATCGCCGCTGCGCGCGAGATCGGCATCGGTATCGAGGCTATCAAGAAGGGCCTCTCCAAACTGCGTGTGCCGGGCCGCATGGAGGTCGTGGAGTCGAAGGACGGCCGCGTGATCTGCGTCGTTGACTATGCGCACAACCAGCTTTCGTTCCGTTCGCTTTTCTCGTCGGTCAAGCGCGCGTTTCCCGCTAGCCCCGTCATTGCGCTGTTTGGCGCCGCCGGCGGCAAGGCGCAGGAGCGCCGCGAGCAATTGCCACGCGAGGCCGCACCGTATTCCGACCTGATGATCTTTACGAACGAGGATCCAGCTCACGAGGACCCGATGAAGGTCTGTCGCGAGCTTGCCGAGCATGTTCCCGACGATACGCCGAACAAGATCATCCTCGACCGCGAAGCCGCTGTGCATGCGGCGTTCAAGGCGGCGCGCGAGGAGTACGTCAACCCCGATGCTCCCACCATTGTCTTGCTGCTGGCAAAGGGTGACGAGGAGCTCATGCACGTGGGCGACGAGTTCGTGCCCATCGAGAGCGACCTTTCGCTGGCCAATCGCCTGATCGATGTTACCCAGTTTGACTAATGAACCATGATGGCGGCGGCGCCCTGAGTGCGCTGTCGCCATAAGCGTGTTCCCTCAATCAAAACATGCCGTCCAAGTCCAAACCCTTCTACGTAAACGGAGTAACCATGTCCCACAATACCCTGCCGACCGTCGCTGAGCTTTCGGGCGAGATGCGCGAGCGCTTGGCCAAGGTCAAATACGTCTTTACCGACCTGGATGCCACGATGCTTGCACCCGGCTCGTGCTTGCTGCGCGACAACGACGGCAACCCCTCGACCAAACTCGTCGAGGCCGTCGTGGCGCTCGCTCGTGCTGGCATTCAGGTGGTTCCCACCTCGGGCCGCAACCGTACCATGATCCACGAGGACGCGCGCGTGCTCGGCCTCAACTCCTACATTGGTGAGATGGGCGGCCTGGTTATGTACGACCTCAAGGCCAACGATTGGGAGTATCTGACCGGCGACATGCCTTACGACCCCGTCTGCGGCCTTACTCCGCACCAGGTGATCGAGCAGACCGGCGTGTGCGAGAAGATCCTTGCCCGCTGGCCGCACAAGATCGAGTATCACAACGACATGTCGACCGGCTACAAGTACCGCGAGGTCACCGTCGGCATGCGCGGCGATGTGCCCGACAATGAGGTCCAGGCCATCCTGGACGAGGCCGGCTGCGGCCTGGTGTGGGCCTGTAACGGTCACCTGACGCATCTGTCCAAGCCGACGACGCTCGAGCTCGATCGCGTCGAGGACGGTCGCGCATTCAACATCAACCCCGCGGGCCTCAACAAGGGCGTCGCCATTGCGCACTTCTGCGAGCACCTGGGGATCGAGCGCGAGGAGACGTTGGCGCTCGGCGATTCCGAGTCCGACTTCTACATGGCCGATCACGTGGGCACGTTCTGCCTGGTCGAGAATGGCCTGACGAGCGCCGGCGCGCCCGAGTTCCTGGCTGCTTGCGAGAACGCTTTCGTTACGCGCGGCAAAATTGTCGACGGTTGGGCGGCGACGGCAGAGCTGCTGGTCGCGGCGCGTTCGTAGCGCGGCGCCGCCGCACTTGGACATGTCTTTTCGAGAGAGACTGGTGAGGTAATGTCCGATATCGAGAATCCGGCAGGCGACACGCGCCCGATTGGCGTGTTCGATTCTGGTTTGGGCGGTCTGACGGTTGCGCGCGCCATCGCGACGGCGCTGCCGCGCGAGTCCGTCTACTACTTTGGCGACACCAAGCGCTGCCCCTACGGCACGCGCACCGAGGATGAGGTGCGCTCGTTTGCGTTGCAGGCGGGTCGTTGGCTTTCGAAGCACGACGTCAAGATTATGGTCATCGCCTGCAACACGGCGACCGCTGCGGCCTTGCGTCTGGCCCAGCAGGTGCTCGACGTTCCCGTGATCGGCGTGATCGCGCCGGGTGCCCGTGCGGCAATCAACAGCACCCGCTCGCGTCGTGTGGGCGTGCTCGCCACCAACCTCACCATTCGCTCGGGCGCCTACACGCGCGCCATTCAGGATCTAGATGCCGGCGTCGATGTATACGGCTGTCCTGCCTCGAGCTTTGTCGAGGTCGTTGAGCACGAGCTCGCCTCGGGCGCGCATCTGCAAGAGCAGTGGCTCGAGAACGAGGACATCTTTGATACGCCTGCCGTACGCGCGCTGGTCGGCGCCACGGTTGAACCGCTGCGCGACCACGGCATCGATACCGTGGTACTCGGCTGCACGCATTTCCCGCTGCTCGTGGGGCCTATTCGCCATGCGTTGGGGCCCGGGGTGCGCGTGGTGAGCTCCGCCGAGGAGACCACGCGCGAGCTGACCGATATTCTCACGCGCCGCGAGCAG
>USJB01000153.1 GCA_900554905.1 uncultured Collinsella sp.
CGCCGCCGCAGGCTTCGCCCTCGCACGCGCCAAATCCCGCGCCTAGCCACCTAGTCATTTAAGAGCGTCCCCAACGACTAGTCTTGAAACAAATCCCCGCTCTCGCCCAAAAATAGTTCGCCAAGGTTTACTATTACGTTCATAAAGTAGTACGGGGCTAACAATGGGGGACACCGTGGCAACGCAGAAAGCCTACGTCCAGGTTAAGGATCTCAAAAAGCACTATGGCGATGGAGATGCGCGCCTGACAGTGCTCGACGGCATCGACACGTCCATCAATCGCGGCGAGATCTGCGTCATGCTGGGACCTTCGGGTTCGGGCAAGTCGACGTTTCTTAACCTGATCGGCGGCCTGGAGGATGCCGACGCCGGCTCTATTCTGGTGGACGGCTGCGACCTCACCGTGCTTAAGCCTACCGACCTGGGTGAGTATCGCCGCCGCGAGCTGGGCTTTGTCTTCCAGTTCTACAACCTGGTGCCCGACCTCACCATTAAGGAGAACATCGAGGTCACGGCGCACCTGTCCAAAAACCCGCTCAATGTCGACGACCTGCTGCGCTCGCTGGGCCTCTACGAGCATCGCAACAAGTTCCCACGCCAGGTTTCGGGTGGCCAGCAGCAGCGCTGCGCCATCGGCCGCGCACTCGTCAAAAACCCGGGCCTGCTGCTGTGCGACGAGCCCACGGGCGCGCTCGACTATAAGACGTCCAAGGAAATCCTGCAGCTCATGGGGGATGTCAATCACGAGTACGGCTGCACCATCATCATCGTCACGCACAATGCCGCCATCGCGCGCATGGCCAATCGCGTGCTGCGCCTGCGCGACGGGCGCATCGTCGAGGACGAGCTCAATGAGTCGCCCGTTGCGGCCGCCGAGCTCGATTGGTAGGCAGCGCCATGTCACCTCTTGCAAAACGACTTCCGCGCGAGCTGCGCCGCAATATCGGCAAGTACCTGGGCATCTTTTTGCTTATGTGTGGAAGCATCGCCCTTACCTCGGGCTTTTTGCTCGCGGCGCATTCCATCGGCTGCCTTATCGACGACATGCGCGATGCGTACACGATTGAGGACGGCCGCGTGACCACGGCCTTCGAGGCTACCGACGATCAGCTCAAGGCCGTCGAGGATGCCGCCAGTGACGTCGGCGGCGTCACGCTCTACAAAAATTTCTCCATCGACGCCATCATCAAAAAGACCGCCGGCGACGACGGCACCAAGCGCACGCTGCGCACCTATGCGCACCGCACCAAGGTCGATATCGCGTCCTACTGCGAAGGCGGGCAGCCCAAGGCGGACGATGAGGTGGCCATCGACCGTGTCTTCGCCACCAACAACGACCTCGCCGTGGGCGATAAGGTCGAGCTCGAGGGCCGCACCTACACCATCTGCGGCATCATGACCCAGCCCGATAGCCAGGCACTATTCCTCAACAATTCGGACTTTACGGTGAACACCATCACGTACGGCGTGGCCGAGGTCACCGATGCCGGCTTTGCCGCGCTCGAGGATGCCGGCGGCGCGCCCGCCTACACCTACTCCTTCACCTTTGCCGATCGCGATCTCTCCACCGCAGACCGAACTGATGCCGAACAGGATATGGTCGAGGCGCTGACCGATGCCAATGCGCGCGTGGACGATCTGATCGACGCCGATTCCAATCAGGGCATTGGCTATGCACGCGACGACGTGGACGGCGACTCTATGATGTGGATGACGCTGCTCGACATCATCATCGTGATCATGGCGTTCGTCTTTGTGGTCCTTACCGACGCCACCATCGAGGAGGAGAGCGCCATCATCGGCACGCTGCTCGCCAGCGGCTATCGTCGACGCGAGATCGTGCTGCACTACCTTGCGCTTCCCGCCATCGTGGGCGTGGTCGCGGCGCTTTTGGGCACTGCGCTCGGCGTTGTGTTCTTTACCGAGCCCATGCGCAGCCTCTATTACGGTTCGTACAGCCTGCCGCCCTTCCAGGTGTACTGGAGCTGGGAGATCTTTGTGAAGTGCGCCGTGGTTCCCGCCGCCGCGCTTATCCTCATCACGCTGGTGGGTCTGCTTCGCAAAATGGGCAAGACGCCGTTGCAGTTCCTTCGTCACGAGGCGAGCGGCAAGTCGGGTACCAAGCGTGGTATGCAACTGCCGGAGCGCATGGGTTTTGTTTCCCGCTTCCGTCTGCGTGTCTTCCTGCGCAATCTGGGCAACTTCGCCACGCTCTTCGTGGGCATTGCATTTGCGTCGCTACTGCTGCTCTTTGGCCTGGCGATTCTGCCCACGATGACGCACTATGCGGACAACCTCGAGACAAGCCTGGTCGCCGAGCACCAGTACACGCTCAAGGCTCCGCTGGAGCTCGAGGGCAACGCCGAGGAGCGCGAGCAGTGGTCGGCACTCGAGCGCTTGCAGTCGGTTGACGGCGCGCTACTTTCTGCCGCTCAGGATGCCGATAACGAGCTTGACGACGCGGCCGATGCGGCGCAGGCGGCAGCCGATGCTGCGACCAGCGCTCCGTCTGTCGAGAGCCTGACTGCGGCGCAGGATGCGCTTACCAAGGTCCAGGACAAGAAGGATGCGCTTTATGCGCGCCTCGATGACCTTGCCGATATCCTCGGCTGCAACCGCGACGAGGCTATCGACCTGATCGACAAGGCCTCTAAGATCGACGCTGACAACGACGATATCCACCCGGTCAATACGACCGACAACGGCGCGGGCGCAATCGCGCAGGCCGAGAAATATGCCGTTTACCAGCTGCAATACGACCGCGGCGATAGAAATGGCGAGGAGACGATTTCCGTCTACGGTATTTCATCCGATTCGCGCTACTGGAAAGATCTCAACGTCGGCGATGGGCGCGTTGCCTTTGGCGGTGGCTTGCTCGACAAGTTTGGCTGGAGCGAGGGCCAGAAGGTCACGCTCGGCGACAAGTACGAAGGCGAGCATTATTCCCTTGAGTACGCGGGCAAGGACTGTGCCTGGGGCTCCAAGTCGGACATGAATATCTATATGAGTATCGACGACTTTAATGAGCTGTTCGACAACGACGCCGCCTACTTTAACGGCTATGTGAGCGACGAGAAGCTCGACCTCGATGCTCGTTACTTTGCCGGCGACACCACGCCCGACGACATGCGCGCCGTGGGCGACCAGTTCATCGGCATGATGAGCAAAATGATCGGAATGATGATTGGTCTCGCGGTGTTTATCTTCCTGCTGTTTATGTACCTGCTGACCAAGGCCGTGATTGACCACAGCGCCCGTTCGATTAGCTACATGAAAGTCTTTGGCTATCGAGATAGCGAGATCTCGCATCTGTACATTCGCTCGATCACGCTGTGCGTGGCGGCGTCGCTCGTGCTGAGCCTGCCGGTCATCATTGGCTCGCTCACGGCCATCTTCCGCTCGATGCTGCTCGCCTACAACGGCAATATCGAGATCTACGTGCCCGCCTGGTCTATGGCTGCATGCGTCGGCATTGGCTTTGCGACCTACCTGGTCGTGGCGCTGATACACACGCGCTCCATCAAGCGCGTCAGCCTGGCCGAGGCCCTCAAAGTCCAGGAGTAACCATCGGGGACAGTTCTTGCCATTCGTCGGCTCGCCGGCCGGGCTGGCAAGGACTGTCCCAATATGCCGGCCTTTGGGGACTGTTCCTAACTGCCGGCAGGAAAGGAACGTTCCTATCTGCCATCTACGCGCTTGGCCATCCA
>USJB01000154.1 GCA_900554905.1 uncultured Collinsella sp.
AACTCCCCCACCCACGGTACACACGGCCCACCAACGCGTCGGTGTCTGGCGAAAAATGGGACGGGCCCCAGATTGCCCATGTGCGCAAAAGTGCGTCTCGGCAATCTGGGGCCCGTCCCCTTTAATATTTATAAATATGCAGGTCAGCGAGGTGCTAGCGATGTGCCAGCGGATGCGCCGCCAGATAGACCTCGGTCAGTTGCGTGCGGTCGACATGCGTGTAGACCTGCGTGGTCGAAATATCGGCATGGCCCAAAATCTCCTGCAGCACACGCAGGTCGGCACCGCCCGCGAGCATGTGGGTGGCAAAGGAGTGGCGCAAGGTATGGGGATGGAGCCCCACCAGCCCCACCTGACGCCCATACCGCTCGCATATCGCATGCACGGCCTGGCGCGACAGGCGACGTCCGTTCTTATTTAAAAAGACCGCCGAGGTCTCCGTCCCGTGAGCATGGGCGGCCAGGAGCGTGCGCCCGTCACCTATATAGTGTGCCAAGGCACGAGCCGCGCTTCCCACCAACGGGGCCAGACGCTCCTTGGAGCCCTTACCGCGCACCAGGACAAACCCGTCATCGATATGGATATCGCCCACATCGAGCCCCACCAACTCGCTCACACGCAAACCGCATCCGTAGAGCACTTCCAAGATGGCATGGTCGCGCAAGCCCATCTCGCCCTCGGGGAAGTCTTGATCGAGCAGAGCCGAGACATCCTCCACCGATAGATACTCCGGCAAACGCTCAGCCTTTTTAGGCAGGCGCAACGCCGCCGTTGGATTTTGGGCTACAGCCCCATCGCGCACCAAAAAGGCATGCAGGCCCTTCACGGCTGCAAGCGCACGCTCCACCGAGGCATCGGAATAGCCCCCATCGCGACGGTCGGCGACAAAGCCCTCCACGACCTGACGAGTCACCTCTTCAAAAGACACAATACCCGCCCGCTCCAGATAGGCGCAGTACGTCGTCAGGTCACGACGATAGGCCGCAATCGTGTTGCGCGCCAAGCCCCGCTCGACCGCGAGGTAATCGAGATACTCCCCCGCCGCCACGGCGAGCGACGAGGGAGTAGCTTCGGTATGTTCCTTATTCGCCGGCACCCTTAGTCCGTAGCGAGGTTCTTGGGCGTCACCTGCAAGCGATCGACGCCCTCATGCTGGCCGATCGAGGCGCGCACGAACTCGCGGAACAGCGGCTGCGGGTTGGTCGGGCGGCTCTTGAACTCGGGATGAGCCTGGGTTGCCACATACCACGGATGCACGTCGCGCGGCAGCTCGACCATCTCGACCAGGCGCTCGTCGGGCGAAAGACCCGAGATAACCAGACCAGCGCCCTCGAGCTGGTCACGGAAGGCGTTGTTGAACTCAAAGCGATGACGGTGACGCTCGTAGACGAGCTCCTCGCCATATGCCTCGCGCGCGAGGGTATCGGCGGCAAGCTTGCACGGATAGGCGCCCAGACGCATGGTGCCGCCCTTCTCGGTCACGTCCTCCTGCGAGCTCATCAGATCGATGACGCTAAACGGGCCGTCCGGATCGAACTCGGAGGAGCTGGCGCCGGCAAGGCCGACGACGTTGCGGGCGAACTCGCACACGGCCACCTGCATACCCAGGCAAATGCCCAGATACGGAATCTTGTGCTCGCGGGCGAACTCGGCCGCGAGGATCTTGCCCTCCAGGGCGCGCTTGCCAAAGCCGCCGGGGACCAGGATGCCCGAGGCGTCGCCCAGAACCTCGGAGACATTCTGCTCGTCGAGGCTCTCGCCGTCGACCAGCTGGACGTCCACATGGCGATCGTAGAAGACGCCCGCATGGTGCAGGGCCTCGATAACCGACAGGTACGCATCGGGCAGCTGCGTGTACTTACCCACGACGGCAATCTTCACCTTGTCGGCGTGATGGTTGGCGTGATTCTGTTTGCGCAGGAACTCGTTCCACTCGCTCATGTCGCGCTCACGCGGGTCCAGACCCAGGCGCTCGCAAATGCGCAGGTCAAAGTCCTGCTCGGCAAGCAGCTGCGGAACATCGTAAATGCTCGCGCAGTCCTCGTTGGTAAAGACGCAATCGGTGTCGACGTCGCAGAAGCTTGCGATCTTTCCGCGGATAGCGTCATCGATATGGTGGTCGGAGCGCAGCACGATGATATCGGGCTGGATACCAAAGCTGCGGAGCTCCTTGACGGAATGCTGCGTGGGCTTGGTCTTGACCTCGTGGGCGGCGGCGATATAGGGAACGAGCGAAACGTGGATGTAGCAGACGTTCTCGGGGCCGACCTCCTTGCGGTACTGACGGATGGCCTCGACAAACGGTTGGGACTCGATGTCGCCGATCGTGCCGCCCAGCTCGGTGATGACTACATCGGAGCCGGTCTGCTCCTCGATGCGGCGGAACTTGTCCTTAATGGCATTGGTGACGTGGGGAATCACCTGCACGGTGCCGCCCAAAAAGTCACCGCGACGTTCACGGGCGATCAGGCTCTTATAGATGGCACCAGTCGTAAAGTTGGAATCGCGGGTCAGGTTCTCGTCAATAAAGCGCTCGTAGTGGCCCAGGTCCAGATCGGACTCGTAGCCGTCCTCGGTCACAAAGACCTCGCCATGCTGGAACGGGCTCATGGTGCCGGGGTCGACGTTCAGATACGGGTCGGCCTTCTGCATCGTTACTTTGTAGCCACGCGACTTGAGCAGACGGCCCAGCGAGGCCGCGGTAATACCCTTGCCCAGAGACGAAACCACGCCGCCGGTCACGAACACATGCTTGGTCATATTGAGTTACCTGCGCTTCCCGTAGAAGTTGTCCATACACATCTTACGGGTCTTCATTGTAATACTCGCGACGCGCGCCGCACGCAATTTTTCTTACGCGCAATCGCATTTCTCCATCTCGAAACAAAACGCCGTCCGGTTGCCCAGGCGGCGTCGTTTCCACTATGAATGCGCGCCGTTATCGATCGGCGACTTCGTCCTCGATCAAGTCCTGCACGAGCATGCCGGCACGGATGCCCTCTAGATACCATTCGCCACGCTCCGTGAGACAAATACCATTTGCGAGCTGGCCGCCGTCGTCGCTGTAGCGCGAGACGACCTCGATGATGTCTTCGGATTCCAAGCGTTCAATTGCCGCGCGGGCGCGATACGGAGACACCCCCACACGCTCGGCAAGCGTCTTTCGCGAAAAGCCATAAAATCCGCCGTTGTCTTCGGACTGCTGTGCGATCTCCATCAGCACCTGCACCTCGACGCGCTTCATATCGTTGACACTCGCACGACCCTTGCCAGCCATGGCAGCCTCCTCAAACCGAGCACGGGCATCACCTGCACCGTGCGCGACCGGCACACCCCATGATGGCCGGCAACATCCATCATGCGGCATCCCCGCAAAAGGATGAAACAATTAGGGTTATTGTATACCGCCCAAATCACTTATAGGCAGGTAAACGGGCTAATTTTAGGTTAAACGGTAGCTTTGTTGATAAAGGGGCGCATCGAATGCATACCCGATGTGCCCCTTTCAGACCAATTTATCCAGGCTTAGCGGTGGAAGAAACCACGGCGCTCGAACTTGGGCTCACAGCACACGTTGATGCCCAGCTTGCGTAACACCGTCTCGTCCGTCGGCGAGATGATTACGCTAAAGAAGGCATCGCAGCCGCGCAGCTGCTCCAGGCCCGAAAGGACGCGGGCCGCCGTCTCGCTCGTTGCCG
>USJB01000155.1 GCA_900554905.1 uncultured Collinsella sp.
TGAGGTGGTTCGCCGCGAAAGCCGCGCTGCCATCCGCATGGGTATCACCAACCCAATGATGAACCTGCTGCTGAATATCGGTTTGACCCTGGTTATTCTGGTGGGAGCCTACCGTGTCAACGAAGGCAGCACCCAACCCGGTGTCATTATCGCATTCCTGTCCTATTTTACCATCATCCTGAACGCCATGCTGACCGTGACCCGAATGTTCGTCATGTACTCCCGCGCCAGTGCATCGGCAGGACGAATCCAGGAGGTTTTGGAAACACCGGAGGATATGGAGTTGACCGACGAACCGAAGAAAAACGAGGAAGAGCACATTGTCTTTGAAAATGTCAGCTTTTCTTATAAAAACAAATCGGTCAAGAATATTGACAATATCTCCTTTAAACTTAAAAAGGGAGAAACACTGGGTATTATCGGCGCAACCGGCTCGGGCAAGACCACCATCATCAATCTGCTCATGCGCCTGTACGAGAAGGATGCGGGCAGCATCCGCATCAACGGGCAGGACGTGACGCGCATGAAGCAGGCTAAGCTTTCGCAGTTCCGCCGCGAGGAGCTCGGCTTTATCTTCCAGGACTCCAACCTGCTCGATACGCTCACGGCACGCGAGAACATCGCCCTGCCGCTCACCATTGCCCGCACAAACTCGGCAGAGATCTCGACCCGCGTGCAAGATGTGGCAGCGCGCTTGTCCATCAGTCAGGTGCTCGACAAGTATCCCTACCAGATGTCCGGCGGTCAGCAGCAGCGCGTTGCCGCAGCTCGCGCGCTCGTCACCGACCCCACCATGATCATGGCCGACGAGCCCACCGGCGCCCTCGATTCCAAGAGCGCTCGCCTGCTGCTCGAGAGCCTAGAGGCCCTTAACCGCCGCCTGCGAGCCACCGTGCTCATGGTCACGCACGACAGCTTTGCCGCCAGCTACACGAGCCGTGTGCTGTTTATCCGCGACGGCAAGATCTTCACCGAGCTGCGCCGCGGCGACACCGACCGCCGCGAGTTCTTCGACCGCATTATGGAGGTCGTTGCCATGATGGGCGGTGAGGGCTCCGATGCTCTGTAAACTCGCTTGGGGTAACGTCCGCCGCGCCGGCCGCGACTACCTCGTCTACCTTTTGACGCTCACCCTGGGTGTCACGGTCTTCTATGCCTTTAACACCATCTCGATGCAGGTCGACATCGCCGGAATCGATGAAGAGGGCTTGGCGCAGGTTATGGGCAGCATGCTCGGCGACCTGACGTACTTTTTGGCCGGTGTCATGGCCTTTTTGATGGTGTATGCCAATAACTTCATCATGAAACGCCGCAAGAAGGAGTTTGGCCTGTACCAGGTGCTCGGCATGGGGCGCGGGCGCGTCGCCACGATCATGGCGCTCGAGACGGTGATCGTCTCGGTCGTGGCCTTTGTCGCCGGCATTGTGCTGGGTGTGGGACTCTCCCAGCTCATGACGTTCTTTACGGCCTCGCTCTTTAAGACACAGATCGCCAATTTCCACTTCTTTTTCTCGGTGCATGCGTTCAACCTGACCCTTGCTTGCATGCTCGTAATGTTTGTGCTCACGCTACTGCTGAACCTTCGCGCCGTGCGTCGTACCAAACTCATCGAGCTTATGGGTGCCGAGCGTCGCAACGAGAGCATCAAGACACGCAACCCCTGGATTGCGATTGCCATCTTTGCCGTGGGCGTGGTGCTTGTGGGCGTGGCCTATTACCGTCTGCTACGTGATGGGTTCCCGCTAACCGCGACGGACAGCAAGCTGCAAGAGGCCATGAACCAGTTTGGTATTACGACCGCTATGGTTACCGTGGGCACCTTTGCCCTGTTCTGGGGACTCTCGGGCATGCTCATCAAGCTGCTGCAGAGCCTGCGCGGCGTGTATTGGCGCGGCCTCAACATGTTTACCGTGCGCCAGCTTGCGGCCAAGGTCAACACGGTGTGCTTTTCGATGGGCGTCATCGCGATGCTCCTGTTTTTGGCCATCACCTCGGTGACGTGCGGTATGTCGATTGCCAATGTGATGAACGAGAATCTGGAGCGCTATAATCCGGCCGACATGTCGCAGACGTATGTCTATTACACGCCCGATACGCTCGACTTCTACAAAGAGTCTTTCAATCCGTCTGAGGCCGATCGAATGGTGCTGGCCGATAGTACGGTCGATTTGTACTCCGCATGGCACGGCGATCGTATCGATCACGATAACGTTGCAGACGGTATTAAGGGCAAGTCGGCGGACAACAACGACGAGACCGGCAAGAAGGTCAATATCGCCGATGTTGCCGGTGAGCATGTGCAGATCGATTCGTATCTGAGTTACCCGTTTGGCGGTTCGGATCCTTCGGTGACCCCAAGTGAGATGTGCAAGATCATGGGCGAAAAGCTTCCCAAGGCGTTCGGGGGTAGCAATGCCGATGCGATGGGTCTGTTTGTGACGCCGGCGAGCCAGTACAACAAACTGCGTCAGATGATGGGCGAGGAGCCGGTGCACATCGGTCACGACCAGTATCTGCTCACGTGTGATATGGGCGGCGAGCTGGTCGACATGTACACCAAGTATATGGCTGGCGGCCATGCCCTTACCTTGGGCGGGCATACGCTCAAGCCCGCAACCGATAAGTCGGACGAGGACACTGCGGCCATCGCCAACTCAGCGATGGGTAGTAATCCGGGCACCGTCGTCGTTGCCGACGAGCTGTTGTCCCAACTTAATCTGCAGCCGTATTCCAGTAGTCTGCTCGTTAACTACAAACAGGGGATGGATACGACCGAGGCAGACGAGAGCATTAAATACACTGTGCTCGACAATCTGCTCGTTGACGGCAAGGAGCCGGGGTCGTGGGGAACCTTCATCACACGCTCCGAGATGTACGCGCAAGCAGCGCAAATGAACGGTCTTATTAGCTACCTAGCCATCTACATCGGCTTTGTATTGGTCGTTGCATGCGCGGCGATTCTGTCGATTCAGCAACTCTCCAACGTGGCCGACGGCAGCCGCAGCTATCGTGTGCTGGCACAGATCGGCTGTGAGGACCGCCAGGTTCGCCATTCGGTGATGGCGCAGCAAGCGGTATTCTTCCTGTTCCCGCTGGCAGTGGGCCTGGCGCACTCCTTTGTGGCACTCAAGGTGATCATCGAGCTGGTGAGCATTTTCGGAAATATGAGCATCGGCGGCACCGTGGGCCTCACCTGTGCGATTTTCCTGGCAGCATACGGTGGCTACTTCCTGGTGACCTACCTCATGAGCACCGGCATGGTGCGAGCCGCCATCGCTACCCGCTACAGCGAGTAACAAGCGGGCAAAACCGTCGCAAAATTAGAGGCGTATGACCGCCGCGAAGGGACCAGGGGCCCTTTCGCGGCGGTTTTTGCCAATCTGGTGCGTCTGGGATGCAAGTGAGTAGACTTTTTTGAACCTGTCGAGCACATCGCGACAAATGTTCAATAAAATCGCAGGTCAGAGCTGTGGCGTTTTGGGGCGTGCTTGGCCTCCTGCAAAAAGCCTACTCACTTGGTTTTTCTGCTAGAAGACCGCCACGAGGGAAGGCGGCTCCCTCGCGGCGGCTGGCGTTTGCCCAGATAAAACCTACCAAAATAAACCAGTCCCTTTTTGGCACAAAGGGAAACGTGCGACCCGAGGGCATGTTTAACAGAGTGCGCCTGGCCCCCGA
>USJB01000156.1 GCA_900554905.1 uncultured Collinsella sp.
GTGGCGGCGACAATCATCCTGCAGTTCTTCCAGACGATGCCGGCGCTCAAGCGTGCCGTCGTCATGGTGCAAAAGGAGGTTGCCGATCGCATTGCCGCAGCGCCGGGCAACAAGACCTATGGCGGCTATACGGCAAAGCTCGGCCTGTATGCGCAGGTGACGGGTCGCTTTGAGGTGCCGCCGCGTTGCTTTATGCCGGCGCCGCACGTGGACTCGGCCGTCGTGCGTATCGACCGTGTTGACGGCGTGGTGCCCGAGGGGCTCGATCGCGAATTTGTGGCCCGCGTGATTGACGCCGCATTTGCTCAGCGTCGCAAGACCATCCGCAATTCCATGAGCGCCAACGGCTTTGCCAAGGACGTGCTCGATGCCGCCTTTGAGGCTTGCGGTATCGCACCAACCACGCGCGCCGAGACGCTTGATGTTGCCGACTTTGTCCGTCTGGCCCAGGAGCTAATCCATGATGCCTAATGCCGAACGTGTGACGTTTACCAAGAAAAAGAAGACGGTTGCTTGTCCCGTGCCCTTGGCACCGCTTGCCGACACGCATGCGCATCTACTTTCGTTCTGGGGCAAGGATGTGCCTGAGACGCTCGTGCGTGCCAAGGCGGCAGGCGTCGACCTGTTGGTGACGATGCTCGACCCCATCGCTGACAAACGCAGCGTGACGGACTATAGCGACTGGCTCGTGCGCGAAATTCTGCCGATGCAGGATATCCCGCAGATCAAGTATCTTGCCGGCGTGCATCCGTATGGCGCACCGGACTATACCGACGACGTTCACGCACAGGTCGTTGCCGCGCTCGATGATTCCTTATGCGCCGGTATTGGCGAAATCGGCCTGGACTACCACATGGACTATGACGACGATATCGCGCCGGCACCCCATAACGTGCAGATTGACTGCATGGCGCGTCAGCTCGAGCTTGCCGTGTGCCGTAACGTGCCGGTGGAGCTGCATCTGCGCCACGAGGACACGGACCATGAGCGCACCTCGCACGTTGATGCGTACAACGTGCTTCGTGAGGTGGGCGTGCCCCAGGCCGGTTGTGTGCTGCACTGCTTTGGCGAGGACCGCGCCACGATGGAGCGCTTTGTGGAGCTGGGCTGCTATATCGCCTATGGTGGTGCGGCCACCTTTAAGCGCAACGACGACGTGCGCGAGGCATTTGCGGCAACCCCACTCGATCGAATTTTGTTCGAGACGGATTGCCCGTATATGGCTCCGGAGCCCATCCGCGGTCTTGAATGCGAGCCCGCAATGATCTCCATTACGGCAAACGCGCTGGTTAACGACCGTGTCGATCGTACCGGCGAGGATGCTGAGGCAATCGCGCGAGCAGCTTGGGAAAATGCCTGCAAACTTTTTCAAAAATAGTTCTTGCGTTCGCGGTGGCGCTCCGTTATTCTAATTCCTGCACGCGGGCGTGGCGGAATTGGCAGACGCGTACGGTTCAGGTCCGTATGGGGGCAACCCCATGAAGGTTCAAGTCCTTTCGCCCGCACCATTAAATGAAAGAGCTCCCAGCAATGGGGGCTTTTTTGTTATGGGCCTCTTGTTGATGTCACGTTGCTGCTTCGTGCGGGTATCCTAATGCCAACGTGTGCCTATCAGAGGAGAGACCATGCTGTTGTCCGGTATCATCGCCGCCCTTACCAGCCTTTTGATTCCCATCATCATTCTGTTGCTGCTGCTTCCCAACGCCTGCTATGTCGTTGAACAACAGCATGCCGTGATCATCGAGCGCCTGGGCAAGTTCAATCGCATCGTCAACGCGGGCTTCCACATGAAGGTACCCGTGATCGACCGCAAGGCCGCCACGGTGAGTCTGCGCACCATGAAAAACGGTTTTGGCATCGACGTTAAGACCCAGGACAACGTGACCATCGGCCTTGAGGTCTCTGCTCAGTACCACGTGAGCTATGACATGGGCGCCGGCCCGGCAGATTCGGGCATCTACAAGAGCTACTACATGCTGCAGGAGCCCGTCGACCAGATGCGTGATTTCATCACCGACGCCCTGCGCTCTTCCATCCCCGTCTATACGCTCGATGAGGTCTTTGCCAAGAAGGATGACATCGCCAAGGATGTCAACGCTACCGTTTCCGAGCAGATGGCCGCCTACGGCTTCACCCTCGTGTCGACGCTCATCACCAAGATCGCACTGCCGACCGAGGTTGAGAACTCCATGAACGACATCAACGCTGCCCAGCGCAAGCGCGCTGCGGCACAGGAGCTCGCTGAGGCCGACCGCATCAAGCGCGTCACCGAGGCGACCGCCGAGGCCGAGGCAATGGAAAAGGCGGGCGAGGGCATCGCCAACCAGCGCAAGGCTATCGCGTTGGGCATCAAAGATTCGCTCGAGATCATCCAGGAGACGGGTGTCGGCAATGACGAGGCCAACCAACTGTTCATGTTTACGCAGTGGTCCGAGATGATGACGGAGTTCGCTCGCACGGGTAAAACCTCGACGGTCGTGCTGCCGAGCGATTTCTCGCAGTCGGCCTCGATGTTCGAGCAGATGCTGACAGCCAGCAAAGTTCAGAACGAGTCAAAGGAGTAGACACGCGTGAAATACACCGTCGTTTGCGTCGGTAAGCTCAAGGAGCGCTTTTGGAAGGACGCGTGCGCTGAGTACACCAAGCGCCTAGGTGCCTATGCCAAGGTTGATATCCGCGAGGTGGCCGATATCGACCCGGCTAAGGCGGGCGGCGTGGATGCCGCGTGCGGCAAGGAGGGGGCGGCGATTCTTGCTGCCTTGCCGTCTCGAGCGCATATGATCCTGCTGGCTATTGAGGGCAAAGAGCGCTCGAGCGAGGAGTTTTCGGCGCGGCTCGATGATCTTATGCTGCGTGGTAACAGCGACATCGCCTTTGTGATTGGCGGATCGGACGGCGTGAGCGATGATGTACGCGCACGAGCCGACGAGATGCTCAGCTTTGGACGCATTACCTTGCCGCATAACTTGGCGCGCGTGGTGCTGCTGGAGCAAATCTATCGCGCCTGCAAGATCAGCCGTGGCGAGCCGTATCACAAATAGGTCGGCAATACGAAACAATGGCGTGGGACAATACCTTTCGTTTTGAGGAATGTGTCTGAAAGGACTATGCGATATGAAGATTGGATTTGTCGGTTTTGGCAATATGGCGAGCGCTATGGCTGATGGCTGGATCGCTGCCGGTGTAGCTGCGAGCGACATGTGCGCCTGTGCGGGTCGCTACGACGCACTGGTTGAGCGCTGCGAGGCGCGCGGCATGGCCGCCTGCCACGATGCCGCCGAGGTTGTCGCCGCATCCGATATCGTGGTCGCTGCGGTCAAACCGTACATGATCGAGAAGGTATTCGCCCCGCTCAAGGATGCTCTTGTCAAAAAGGTCGTTCTGTCGGTTGCCTGGACCTGGGACAGTGCCAAGTGGGAGCAAGTCCTGCCGGGCGTCGCGCATATCTCGACGGTGCCCAACACACCGGTTTCGGTGGGCGAGGGCGTCATCGCTTGCGAGAAGGCTTCCACGCTTAGTGATGAGCAGAGCGCAGTGGTGCTTGATCTGCTTGGCAAGCTCGGTGCGGTGGTCGAGCTCGATACGAGCCTGCTGTTTGTGGGCGGCACGGTGGGTGGTTGCGCTCCGGCATTTGTCGCTATGGCAATCGAGGCCCTGGGCGATGCGGCGGTCAAG
>USJB01000157.1 GCA_900554905.1 uncultured Collinsella sp.
ACTAGTTCCGCCGTTCTACCGAACGGCGGACCGGTCGACGCTGCGGCTGCATCTGGCACATCATCTTGCCGCTCTGCTTCGGTCGCGCGGGCATAAGCCCAGCGCGCCCTCGCATCACGGCAACCTGATGCACCAGCTGCACCCTCGCTGACTTTTCCAAAACATTGAGTCAGCCTCTCTAGGAGGTTTTAAACATGCCGAAACGTACTGACATCAAGCGCATCCTCGTCATTGGTTCGGGCCCCATCGTTATTGGCCAGGCCTGTGAGTTCGACTACTCCGGTGCCCAGGCCTGCAAGGTGCTCAAGGAGGATGGCTTTGAGGTCATCCTGGTCAACTCCAACCCGGCGACCATCATGACCGACCCGGGTCTTGCCGACCGCACCTATGTCGAGCCCATCACCGCCGAGTTCATTGAGCGCGTAATCAAGAAAGAGCGCCCGGACGCGCTGCTGCCCACGCTGGGCGGCCAGACCGGTCTGAACGCCGCCGTCGAACTGGCAAAGGACGGCACGCTCGACAAGTACGGCGTCGAGATGATCGGCTGCGACCTTGCCGCCATCGAGCGCGGCGAGGACCGCAAGCTCTTTAACGAGGCCATGGCCGAGATCGGCCTGGAGGTCGCGCGCTCGGGCTATGCCTACAGCGTGGCCGACGCCGAGGCCATCGCCGAGCGCGTGGGCTATCCCTGCGTACTGCGCCCGAGCTTTACCCTCGGCGGCGCCGGCGGCGGCATCGCTCACACCCACGAGGAGCTCGTCTCCATCGTGAGCCAGGGCCTCGAGCTCTCGCCTGCCCACGAGGTGCTGGTCGAGGAGTCCATCGAGGGCTGGAAAGAGTATGAGATGGAGGTCATGCGTGACCACGCCGGCAACGGCATCATCGTGTGCTCCATCGAGAACCTCGACCCCATGGGCGTGCATACCGGCGACTCCATCACCGTGGCACCGGCGCAGACCCTCTCCGACCTTGAGTATCAGCGCATGCGCGTGGCCTCGCTCGCCATTCTGGAGAAGATCGGCGTCGAGACCGGCGGATCCAACGTGCAGTTTGCCGTGAACCCCCAGACCGGCCGCCTGATCGTCATCGAGATGAACCCGCGCGTGAGCCGCTCGTCCGCACTGGCCTCCAAGGCCACGGGTTTCCCCATCGCCAAGGCCGCCGCGCGCCTGGCTGTGGGCTATACGCTCGACGAGATCGTCAACGACATCACCAAGGCTACGCCCGCCTGCTTTGAGCCCACAATCGACTACTGTGTCGTCAAGGTGCCGCGCTTTGCCTTCGAGAAGTTCAAGGGTACCGACCCCACGCTCACCACGCGCATGAAGGCCGTGGGCGAGATCATGGCGATTGGCCGCACCTTTGAGGAGGCCTTTGGCAAGGCCATGCGCTCGCTGGAGGACGGGCATCAGGGCATTTGTGCCGGTGGCAAGGAAGGTGCCGACAAGCTGAGCGACGACGAGCTCGCTCAGGCCGTGGCGACCCCGACCGAGCACCGCATCTTCTTTGTGGTCGAGGCCCTGCGCCGTGGCTGGGACATCGCTCGCATCCATGCCATCTGCGGCATCGATCCGTGGTACCTCAACCGCATCAACGATATGGTGCAGGTTCAGGAGAGCATCCGCGGTCTGCGTGTGGAGGATATCGACGCCGACGCGATGCGCCTGCTCAAGCAGTACGGCACGAGCGACGCCGAGATTGCCGCGCTGACCGGCTCCGATGAGCGCTTTGTGCGCGCCTACCGCAAGGGTCTGGGTGTGGTTCCCAGCATGAAGACGGTCGATACCTGCGCTGCGGAGTTCTCGAGCGCCACGGAGTACCACTACAAGACGTACGAGAACATCTACCGCACGAGCCCGGATGCCAAGAAGTGCGCGGCTCCCGACGAGACCACGCCGGCGGACAAGCCCAAGGCGATGATCCTGGGCGCCGGCCCCAACCGCATTGGCCAGGGTATCGAGTTCGATTACTGCTGCGTGCACGCGAGCTACGCGCTGGCGGCCCGCGGCTTTGAGACCATCATGGTCAACTGCAACCCCGAGACCGTCTCGACTGACTACGACACGTCCGACCGCCTTTACTTTGAGCCGCTCACCTACGAGGACGTCATGGATGTCATCGATGTTGAGCGACCCGACGGCGTCGTGGTGACGCTCGGCGGCCAGACTCCGCTTAAGCTGGCGCGCATGCTCGAGGAAAGCGGCGTAAACATCATGGGCACCAAGCCCGATGCCATCGACTTTGCCGAGGACCGCGAGCGCTTTGCCGCCCTGCTCGACAAGCTGGGCATTATGTATCCGCCGGCGGGCCAGGCAACCTCGTTTGAGGAGGCCGAGGCCGTGGCCGCGCACATCGGCTACCCGCTGCTGGTGCGTCCGAGCTACGTGCTGGGCGGCCGCGGCATGATGATCGCCTACGATGCCGAGCATCTGCGCGATTACATGGCCGAGGCTGCGCGCATTAGCCCCGACTACCCGGTGTACCTCGATCGCTTCCTGGAGGGCGCGATCGAGTCCGATGTCGACGCCCTGTGCGATGGCGAAGAGGTCTACATCGGCGGCATTCTGGAGCATATCGAGGAGGCCGGTATTCACTCCGGCGACTCTGCGACCTGCATCCCGCCGTTCAGCTTTAGCGAGAGCCTGCAGGCAAAGCTCCGCGAGACCACGCGCCGCATCGCGATGGCGCTGGGCGTGCGCGGCCTGGTCAACGTACAGTACGCCATCAAGGGCGAGACCGTCTACGTGATCGAGGCCAACCCGCGTGCCAGCCGTACCGTGCCGTTTATCTCCAAGGCCACCGGCGTGCCGCTGGCCAAGTGCGCGGCGCGTATCATGGCGGGCGATTCCATCGCGAGCCTGGGCCTGCCGAGCGACGAGCGTCAGCTGGACTGGTTCTGCATGAAGGAAGCCGTTATGCCCTGGGGCCGTTTCCCGGGAGCCGACGTTATCCTGGGACCCGAGATGAAGTCGACGGGCGAGGTCATGGGTATCGCCAAGAGCTATCCCGAGGCATATGCCAAGACGCAGCTGGCGATCGACTACAAGCTGCCCGATCCGAGCTGTGGCAAGGTGTTCATCAGCGTGTGCGACCGCGACAAGCGCCATATCCTTTCGGTCGCCCGTATCCTGCGCTACCTGGGCTTTGATATCTGCTCCACCGAGGGTACGGCGCGCGTCCTGCGCGGCGGCAACGTGACGTGTGAGGTCGTGGAGAAGATCAGCGGCCCGCACGACGGCGAGCGCCCCAACATCGGCGACCTCATCGCCGATGGCAAGATTGCGGTAATCATCAACACGCCGTACGGTCCGGGCTCGCGTGGCGATGGCTACCTGCTACGTACCGAGGCCGTGCGTCGCGGCGTGACCTGCGTGACGGCGATGTCTGCCGCCAACACCTACGTGAGCGCCATCGAGGCCGTGCGCGAGGACCGGCAGGGTCACGGCAGCGCCAACGACATGGGCATGGACGTCATCGCCCTGCAGGACCTGCCGCAGCACACGGTGTAATGTGACCTGGTCGGCCGGGGCGGCAGCCGGACACTTTCTCTCGGAAACTGGGCTTCGCGAAGTTTTCCGAGAGAAAGGTCCGCCTCCCGCCCCGGCCTGCGGTGACTTGGCTTCACCGCGTGCTGCCGAAGGGGCTTTGCGCGATGACTA
>USJB01000158.1 GCA_900554905.1 uncultured Collinsella sp.
ATGCACGATGTCACCTGGGATGCAGCATCCTCAGAAATCGCGCGCTCGCCTTCGCCCCAGTCTTTCTCGTCGCCTTTGCTGGACTTATAGAAGTGCGGTGTCATCATCACGCCGCCGTTGGCGATGCCGCCCACGGCACGTGCGACCTCAATCGGCGAGACGGACAGTGCCTGTCCAAAGCTCATCGAGCCCAGCGTGGCGCCGTCATACTGGTCACGCTCCTTGACGATACCCAGGCTCTCGCCCGGAAAATCTACACCAGAGCTGTGACCGATGCCCCACTTGTCCACATAGGCGGCAAAGTCGTCGGCACCGATCTTGCGCCCCACCAGGACAAAGCCCACGTTGGACGAACGGCGCATCATCTCGCGCACATCCATGGTCATGGCGTAGTCGCGCTTGTCGGCATCGGTGACGGTATCGTCGCCCACCTTGATGCTCGCCGGCACCTCAAACGACGTACTCGATCGCACGACGCCCAAGTCGAAGCCGGCGCCCGCCACGAGCGTCTTAAAAACCGAGCCGGGCTCGTAGGCGTCGGTGACCAGGCGCAAGTTCATATCCTCGGTCTTGGCGTTTTCCAGATCGGTCTGGTCGTAAGTCGGATACGAGCAGGCTGCCAAGATCTCGCCTGTCGTAGGATCGGTGACCAGCGCCGAGCCGTTCTTGGCCTTAGTCTTCTCAACTGCCTCTGCCAGGGCATCCTCGGCCGCACGCTGGATATTGACGTCGAGCGTCGTCACGATATCAACGCCGTCGACCGCAGCCACCTTTTTATAGGCACCGCCCGCGATATAGCTGCCGTCCCTCGCGCGCTCGCGTACGAGAGAACCGTTCGTGCCGGTCAGAAGCTTGTTGTATTGCTTTTCGAGACCCGTCAAGCCGTCGTTATCTACATTCACTACACCCAGCACCTGCGATGCCAGATTGCCGTATGGATATACACGCTTCATGGCCTGCTCAAAAAGCACGCCGGGCAGGTTCTTCTTCTCCAGCGCCGCAACATCGTCTTCGTCCACCTGGCGCTTGATATACACCCAGGTTCCATCGGACTCGACGAGCTTGCGGCAGGTCTTTTTATCGATTCCAGTTGCCTTGACCAGCGCCGACACCGTCTTGTCAACATCCTCGACAAGCTGCGGGTTCACGGCGATGTTGCGACATTCGACCGACGACGCCAACACGTTGCCGTTGCGGTCGTAGATGGTGCCGCGTTTGGCATAGAGGGTCTGCGCAAGCAGGCGGCGCGCATCGGCACGCTCGCGCAGTTTATCGGCTTCGACAATTTGATAGTCGGCAAGGCGAAAGACGCCCAAGCCCAAGCCAAGCCCAATGAAGCCCATGACGGCTTTGCGGCGAGGCAGAGGCGCGCCTGTGAGCCATTCGGTCGACGAACTCTTGCGCGACCTGGTGTTATGCACTTGAGGGCCGCCCGAGCCGCGAAGTCGCGACGCCGGGTCGTTGCCACGGGACTGCCCGGCGTTGTAAGATTGCCGACCCGTTCCTTGATAACCAGAACGTCCCCGCGACGAGGGACGTCCAGAACCGCGGCCCCCATCGGAACCGCGGCGATAGTCATTTGTCATACTCAGCTACCGTCTTGTTACTGAGCGGTCGCGGTCGAGCTGGCGCCCGCGGCTGCATCCTGCGAAAAGTCAAGTGTAACGCTCTCGCTGGGCTCCACCATGCCATAAGCGCCCGCAAGGTCGCGAATGCGCGTGTCGGCGCCATAGACCGAATGCATGACCTCCAGGTCGGAGCTCTCATCGGTCGCCTTTTCGAGCGTGTTGGTAAGCTCGGCGTTGCTGTTGAGCACCTGGGCCGTAACGCCGGCGAGCGCCACGCGGGCGACGCCGATCGTCATGAAGATGGCCGCAATGATGCAAAACGTTTTAAGAACGCTCATGAAAACCGGGCTTACCACCTGGTTTGCCTGACGGCCCGCGCCCGTGTAGACATCAAAGCGCGGCGCGCGCTGCTCACGGGGAGCAACGGGGGCCTGCGGCGTCTCACGATAGGCGGGCATGGCGTTCATATCATAGGCGAGTGCTGCGTTTGAGGTGTTGTAGCCCATGATATGCCGCCTCCCATCCCGAGTACGTTGGTAGTGTGTTTAAGCTTCGTTTGTGGTACGAGCGGGAGGTCCAATATCGCGCGGTCGCGTCTACAGACGCTGCGCCACGCGGATTTTGGCTGATCTCGCCCGAGGGTTGCGCTCAACCTCATCAGGCTGGGCAACCAAGGGTTTGCGGGTGATGACCTTGAGTATCGGCACGTTGCCGCACACGCACACCGGAATCTCCGGCGGACACGTGCACCCCTGGCTCATCTCCTTAAAGTGGTTCTTTACGATACGGTCCTCGAGCGAGTGATACGAGATGACGCAGATACGTCCGCCCGGGTTGAGCCACCTGGTGGCGGCATCAAGCCCTCGTTCGAGCACATCGAGCTCGTGATTGACCTCGATGCGAATGGCCTGGAAACTTTTCTTGGCCGGGTGTCCACCATGCCGACGAGCGGCAGCCGGGATACCCGCCTTGATGATCTCGACAAATTGGCCGGTGGTTTCGATCGGTTCTTGCTCGCGGCGGCGCACGATCTCGCGCGCGATCTGCGAGGCAAACTTCTCTTCGCCGTAGACGCGTAGAATCCGGGCGAGGTCGTGTTCGTTATAGGTGTTGATGACCTCAGCTGCGTTTAAGGTGTTATTACCCGGATCCATCCGCATGTCCAATGGGGCGTCCTCGTTATACGAAAAGCCCCTGCCAGGGATATCGAGTTGCGGCGACGAAACGCCCAAATCGAACAGGAAGCCATCGACCCCGGGCACCTCGGCCGAGCAAAGCAGCTCGTCCAAGTCGCCGAAGTTGCCCTTCAGCAGCTGGTGCGGAACGCCGGGAACCTCGCGGTCCAGACGGGCGCCAGCGGCCTCGAGGGCCATGTCGTCCTGATCGACGCCGAGCAAAAGGCCCGTCTCCCCCACCTGCGCGGCCATCTTTACCGAATGGCCGGCACCGCCAAGGGTGCAATCGCAGACAACGGAGCCGCTCTTTAGCCGCAGCGACTCAAGCACTTCGCCGAGCATGACAGGTTCATGCCGATATTCTTGTGTCAAGATCCCACGCTCCATCCGTTACCCGTGCCTTGCCCTTACGAGAAGAAGAGGTCCAGCAGGGCCTCATCGTCATCGTCCTCATCGGCCGCGGCGCGATCCCAAACCTCAAGGTGGTCGTAGTTGCCCACAACCGTGACCTCGCGGTCGAGGTTCGCCTGCTTGCGGAGAGACTCAGAAAGACCGATACGACCCGCGCTGTCCACATCCATCGACGTGGTGCGCTTGTTGATCGCCCTCATGAGCTTCTGGTCATTAATGTCACGCGGGTTAAAACCCTCGTGGCCCTCACGACCCGCGAAGAGTCCTTCGACCCACTTATCGAAGGCCTCGGCAGAGAACACGTACAGAGCATCGACATCCAGGGCTTTAAACACGCGAACGTGCTCTCCAAGCTCCTCGCGAAGGGGTGCAGGCAGGGACAGACGACCTTTTGCATCGAGATTGCGCTCGTATGCACCAGTCATTCCCATGTGCGCCCTCCCCTCGGTTACTCAGATGGCACGTACGCGGGGAACC
>USJB01000159.1 GCA_900554905.1 uncultured Collinsella sp.
CGCATTCCCAGTATGGCCGATGTCAACGCGCGCATTGCCGCCGAGGCCGAGGGCGATGGGCTCGACTACGTCTACATCTGCCAGAACAACACCATCTTTGGCACCATGTACCACGAGCTGCCCGATTGCGGCGACGTACCGCTGGTCGCCGATGTCTCGAGCTGCTTTTTGTCGCAGCCGCTCGACGTCGAGCGCTACGGGCTCATTTACGCCGGCGCTCAGAAAAACGCCGGCGCCGCTGGCGTCACCGTGGTTATCGTGCGCGACGACCTGATCGCCGACGGTCCGGCCTTTGCGCAGACGCCGCAGTACATGGACCTTAAAACCCAGGCCGCCAAGGGCTCCATGCTCAATACGCCCAACACTTTTGGCATATACGTGTGCGGCAAGGTGTTCCGTTGGGTTGAACAGACCGGTGGACTTGCCGCAATGGCCGAGCGCAACTGGGCCAAGGCCAACCTGCTCTACGACCTGCTCGAGCACAGTAAACTATTCCACGGCACCGCGCAGACAGACAGTCGCTCCATCGCCAACGTCACCTTCCGCACCGGTGACGCCGAGCTCGATGCGGCCTTTATTGCAGGCGCGGCCGAGCACCAGATTCAAAACGTCAAGGGCCATCGCCTGGTGGGCGGCATGCGCGCCAGCGTCTATAACGCCGTAACCATGGAAGACGTGCAGGCACTGGCCTCGCACATGAAGGACTTCGAAGCGCAGCATAGTTTGAGTCCGCGATCTAACTAGCCCGCAACGCGCGGGCCGACCAGCCACTTCAGACCACTTGTTTTAGACAAACCTGCTAAGGAGTTTTTCATGCGCAAAATTAAAACCATCGACGACATTACCAAAGACGGCAAGGTCGAGTTTGGCGAGGGCTACGAGTTTGTGGGCACCGCCGAGGAGGCCGACGCCATCCTGATGCGCTCCACCGACCTGCACGGCTACGAGCTGCCCGAGGGCATCCGCGCCATCGCCCGCTGCGGCGCCGGCGTCAACAATATCCCCGTCGAGGAGTACGCCAAGAAGGGCGTCGTCGTCTTTAACTCCCCCGGTGCCAACAGCAACGCCGTCAAGGAGCTCGTCCTGGGCATGCTGGTGCTTTCGAGCCGTGGCGTGGTGCAGTCGATGAACTGGGTGCGCGACAACGCCGACGACCCCGAGATCCAGGTCGATGCCGAGAAGGCCAAGAAGGCCTTTGTGGGCCGCGAGCTCAAGGGCAAGCGCATCGGCGTCATCGGTCTGGGCAACGTGGGCTCCAAGGTCGCTAACGCCTGCGTCGATCTGGGCATGGACGTCTACGGCTACGATCCGTTCATTTCCGTCGAGCACGCGTGGGTGCTGAGCCGCGAGGTGCAGCGCGTGGGCACGCTCGAGGACCTCTGCCGCGGCTGCGACTACCTCACCGTGCACGTGCCCAGCAAGGCCGACACCATCGGCATGATCAGCACCGAGCAAATCAACCTGCTGGCACCCGACGCCGTGCTCATCAACTACGCGCGCGAAACCATCATTGACGAGGACGCCGTCGACGCCGCCCTGCGCGAGGGCAAGCTCAGCTGGTTTAGCTGCGACTTCGCCACGCCCAAGACGGTCAAGATGCCCAATACGTTTATCACCACGCACTCGGGCGCCGGCACCGGCGAGGCCGAGGCCAACTGCGCCGACATGGCCATCAGCGAGCTCAAGGATTACCTGGAGAACGGCAACATCGCACACAGCGTCAACTACCCCGCCTGCAGCATGGGCAAGGCGCGCGCCGCGAGCCGCATCGCCTGCCTGCACGCCAACGTGCCCAACATGATCGGCCAGATCACGGCGATCCTGGCCAAGGACAACGCCAACGTGCAGCGTATGACCAACGAGTCCGCCGGCGAGAACGCCTACACCATGTTCGACACCGACGAGCACCTAGACAGCAGCACCATCGAGGCGCTCAAGCAGATTCCGTCGATGTATCGCGTGCGCGTGATCAAGTAGCGTCGGCTGATCTGACGGGCAGTTCCCCATGTGGCCTGCCCGTTACTGACATTGAATGCCCGCGGGGGTGCCTTTCGCACGAGAGGCGCCCCCGTTTTTGTGAGCGCTCCATTAAATGCACCGAGCCGCTTCTTGACATACAATTTGTATGTTGACCTAACTATCTGTGAGGTGCCTATGGTTGATACAGATTTTGCTTGGCGGCTTACGCAAGGGCTCGTGCGGATCGACAGTTCCGACCCAGGTGCGTATGAGGGCGAGATTGAACGCTATATCAAAGCGTTGGTTGAGGCTCAATTGGAGCGGTTGAGCCATCCGGTGCTCCATGCCGTGCAGGTTGAGGAACTCGAGGTGCTGACCGGACGCCGCAATCTCATGGTCACCGTGCCCGGTTTGAGCGACGAGCCACGGCTCGTCTACATCTGCCACATGGATACAGTCACCTTGGGCGACGGCTGGGACGCGGACATTACGCCGCTCGGGGCGGTCGTGCGCGACGGCAAGCTCTACGGCCGCGGTGCCTGCGATATGAAGGGTGGCCTGGCCTGTGCCATTGCCGCACTGGTCCATACGCTCGAGCGCGTGGCGGCGGATGGCGCGCTGCCCCGCCGCGGCTTTTCGCTCATCTGCTCGGTCGACGAGGAAGACTTTATGCGAGGCTCCGAGGCAGCCATCGATGCCGGCTGGGTCGGTTCGCGCGAATGGGTGCTGGACACCGAGCCCACCGACGGACAGATCCAGGTGGCGCACAAGGGGCGTACGTGGTTCGAGATTGAAATGGCTGGCGTGACGGCGCATGCGAGCCAGCCGTGGAAGGGCGCGGATGCCGTCGCCGCCATGGCCGAGGTCGTGTGTTCGCTCCGTCGCGCGTTTGTGGCGCTGCCCGCGCACGATGAGCTGGGGTCTTCGACCATCACGTTTGGCCAAATCGAGGGCGGATATCGCCCCTATGTCGTGCCCGACCGCGCCAAAGTCTGGGTCGACATGCGCCTGACCCCGCCGACCGATACGGCCGCCGCGATGCGCATGGTAGAGCAGGCCATCGCCGTTGCCGAAGCCGCGGTCCCCGGCTGCCATGGAAGCTACACCGTGACAGGCGACCGCCCCGCTATCGAGCGCGATCCAAGCTCTCCTCTTCTAGCCGCGCTCAAGCGTGTCGCCGATGACGTGACGGGGGCGGACACAACCGTCGGCTTCTTTACCGGCTACACCGACACCGCTGTCATTGCCGGCAAGACAGGTAACCGCAATTGCATGAGCTACGGTCCCGGGTCGCTCGCGCTCGCGCACAAGCCCAACGAATATGTGCCCCATGCCGATATCGTTCGTTGTCAGCAGGTGCTGATCGCGCTCGCCGATAACGTGCTCTGGGACGCGAGCGGCCAAGTTGGGGCATAATAAGCCGCGAACAAACCGACTCGTGCGTTAGGACCGCCCATGAAAGCACTTCCGTTTCCCTGCATCCGCCCGGCTCAGGACCGCGTGCTCGAGGCGCTGCCTGCAATGGGCAGCATCCTGAGCGGCAACGATGCTCTGCGCGGAGCCATTGCCGATGGCCTGATGCTCAAGGACCCGGGTGCGGCGTATTACGTGTACGAATGCTCGGGCGAGCCGGGGCGCGTAACAGGTGTCGTGGCGATCTGCCCGACG
>USJB01000160.1 GCA_900554905.1 uncultured Collinsella sp.
AGCGACATGATCTCGGCGACGCCTGCCTTGTCGTCCGCGCCCAGCAGCGTGGTGCCATCGCTGCAGACCAGGTCCTCACCCGCGAGGTCATTCAGGGCGGGAAGCTTGGCGGTACTCATGGCAACGGGCTTACCGTCAACCGTGCCGCAGACCAGGTCGCCGCCTTCGTAGTGTACGATGTGCGGCTTCACGCCGGCGCCCGGTGCAACTTCGGTGGTGTCGAGATGGGCGATCAGGCCCAGGGCGGGCTTGTCCTCAGCGCCCGCACTTGCGGGGATATGCGCGCAGACATAGGCGTGCTCGGTCACGTGGGCATCTTCCGCACCAAGCTCGCGCAGCTCTTCAGCCAGCACGTTGGCAAGGTCAAACTGAACGGCGCTCGAGGGTACCTGGTCGCAGTTTGCATCCTCGGACTGCGTGTTGATCTGGACGTAGCGCAAAAAGCGTTCGAGGACATCGGGGCTCGTGGTGGTGTTTTCCATAAAGACCGCTCCAATCTTGGTCGTCGTGTGCAACAAGAACTCTAGCACGGTATGCCACGGCATACCACGACGCTTGGATGGGGTAGAATCAGCCATTGAATGCAGAAGGGACGGAAGATCATGGATACGACAAATAGCTCGCGCGAACTACATCTGACGGTGGCGAACGAAGACTACTTGGAGTGCATGGTTCGCATCGAAAGCGAAGAAGGGGAGACCAATGGCGTGCGATCGGTCGACATCGCGCAGCGTCTTGGTGTCTCCAAGGCATCGGTCAATAAGGCAGTTTCGGCGCTTAAGGCGTCCGAGCTTGTCGAGCAATCGCATTACGGCAAGGTCATCCTGACCGACCGTGGTCGCGAGGTCGGCACGGCTATCTGGTACCGTCATCGCCTTATTCGCACGTTTTTGGTCCAGGAGCTCGGCGTCGATTTTGAGCGGGCCGATTCCGAGGCGTGCATGATGGAACATGCGCTTTCCGAGGACACGATGAGCCGCTGGCTCGCTTATCTCGAAAAACAGGGAATCAGCGTCGAGGAATAGCGGGATATATATGGATACGAGTTATTACAACCGGTTTGGTGCCGAGGAACTTACGCGCCGCTTGTCGAGCGAGACCTTGTTGGCGCAGGGTCCCATGGGCAGTGTTCTGTTGAGTGAGTACGATGCCGCCGACATTCCACCGGCGTTTTGGAATCTGGCAGAGCCGCAGACCGTTTCTCGTATCCATCGCTTGTATGTCGCCGCCGGCGCACAGGTGCTCATTACCAACACCTTTCAGGCATCGAGCTATGCCCTCAAGCACGACCAGATTGCGCCGTCCGTGGCGGAGGTCAATCGCGGGGCCGTCGACGATGCCCGCCAGGCGCACCCTCAGCTGCTGCTAGGCTCGATGGGCCCGATCGGTATTGAGTGGTTTGCCGAGGACTCTGCCGAGTATCGTGAAATCCGAGGCATTGCGCGCGAACAGGCGCACGCCTTGCTCAATGCCGGCGTTGACGGTCTGCTGATCGAGACGGTGACGTCTATCCGTAATTTGCAGCCCATGCTTGCCGGCGCCCGAGATGCCGCCGATGGCATGCCTGTTCTGGTGAGTTTTGTCGTTGACGATAAAGGCGACCTGCTGGGCGATGGCCTCAACATCGAGGCAGCCGTTTTGTACGCCGAAAAACACGGCGCAAACTCGGTTGGTGTTAATTGCTGTTCGCTTGCGGCCGCGAACGCGGCGGTGCCCAGGATGGTTACATCGGCGACTACTCCCGTCACGGTGCGTCCCAACGTAGGCGATCCGGTCCAGACTCAGGATGGCCCCGTATGGCACGAGAACCCCGAAGCTTTCGCGCGCGCATGCATCGAATGGAGACATGCCGGTGCCGCAATGGTGGGCAGTTGCTGTGGAACCACGGCAATCACTACGGCCGCGATGGCCGAGGCGCTCGATATATAAAGGGCAAAACCGCTCCATACGGGGCGGTTTTTTTATTGCTTGCATGTCCTCGGCAGCATTTGCCCAAATGGTGAATGCTGGTGCCGGCAGGTTGCCGAGTGCATGTTGCGGGTATACCCCATGCGTACCATGATCCAAACACTGTGAGGTGTCTGCGCGTGTGCGCGATAATTCATTTTGGAACTGACGGTTGGCGCGCTCGCGTCGATGAGGACTTCACTGCCGATAACGTTGCCCGTATCGCCGATGCCGTCGGCGAGTTGTGGCAAAAGACCAATCCGGGCAAAACGGTATATATAGGGTTCGACACCCGGCCCCTGGCGCGCGAGTTCGCTGAGCTTGCGGCGGGTGTGCTAGCAGCGCACGGGCTAGACGCCGTGCTCGCTTCGCGACCTGTCCCGACCCCTGCCCTTACGTGGGCGGCGGCTTATGACGGTGAAGCGTGCGGCGCGCTCATGGTGACGGGGTCCCATCATCCGCAGGGCTATCTGTGCCTCAAGATTCGCATGGGTGACGGCTCGACCGCCAACCAGGATGTCATCGAAGAGCTCGAAGAGACTATGGCTCCCGAGCCAATGGGGATCGAGGGGCAATATCGCACCGCGGATATCATTCCTGACTATATGCAGGCGGTGGCATCGTTTGTCGATGCCGAAGCCATCCGCGCCGCGCACCTGCGCGTGGTTGTCGATCCCATGGGCGGCGCAGCCCAGGGCTATCTAGCCGACTTGCTGCGCGAGCTTGGCGTTGAGGTGCACGAGATTCACGCCGGGCAGGCGTCTGACCAAGAAGATATCTGCCCCGACCCCGTTGAGCCTTGGGTGGACGCTTGCGAGCGCACGGTTGTCGAGGACGGAGCTTGCGCTGGCCTGGTGACCGACGGCGACGCCGACCGTATCGGCGCGGTTGACGAGCGCGGCAGATATATACATCCGCATCAGATCATGGCGCTCGTTTTGGGCGACTTGGTTCAATTTCGTAATTTGGAGGGGCGCGTCGTCGTCAATCTTTCATGCTCGACGCTCGTACGTCGCATTGCCGAGGCGCTTGGCTGCCGCGTGACCGTCAAACCAGTCGGTTTCAAATATATAGCGGCGGAGATGAAGAAGGGCGGCGTCCTCATAGGCGGCGAAGAAGCCGGTGGTATCGGCATCGCCGCGCATATGCCCGAGCGCGATGGAATCCTCGCCTGTCTGATTCTGTGTGAGCTTATGGCAAAGACGGACGCGCCTTTGGGCGTTCTGGTCGACCAACTCGAGGACAGTTTTGGTAAGACGAGTTACGGTCGACGCGATTTGCGCCTTGAGGCCGAAGACGCCGAATCGCTGCGAACGCTGCTTCCTGGCATGAATCCCAAATCGATTTGCGGCAAGGCGCCGCAGACTGTAAGCCATATGGATGGTCTGCGTGTGGCATTCGAGGATGACACCTGGCTGCTGATCCGCCCCAGCGGGACCGAACCGGTGGTTCGTGTATACGCCGAGGGGTTCTCGGTGGAAGAACGTGATGAGTTGCTCGATGCTGGCTGTGCTTTAGCTAGGGGGACGTATCCGCTTTAACCATGAGACTGCCTTATATAAAGAGATGCTCGGCGAGCGGTAGTTGACGGCTGGCAAACGTTAGTCGGATCACAAGATGTGTAGGAAATGTGTACGCCCAGATTCCCGCCCCCGGGGCCCCTCCGGTCTGGCAATA
>USJB01000161.1 GCA_900554905.1 uncultured Collinsella sp.
CGCGTATCGGCGTACTCCGCCCAGCGCGTGGCGCAGATGAGCCCCACGTGCTTGGATCCCGCTTGGTGATGACGCCAGGTGTCCTTAGCGGGTACATCGATATCAAAGCCGTGATGCCCGTGATGCTTGAGCGAACCCACGCGCAGGCCGCGGCGGGTGAGCTCGGCGATAACCTTCTCGACAAGTGTGGTCTTGCCCGAGTTTTGGTAGCCGATAAACGCGATCGCGGGGACGGCCGGGGCCGGAGCTGCGGGCGCGATGGCGACGGGCGTGCTCGCGGGCGCGGCACCGTCAGCGGCCACGGCCTCAACGGCAGCGGCCTGACGCTCTGCGCGGTCCCACACGCCCGAGCGGCCGCCCTCCTTGTGCAGCAGGCGCACGTCGACGATCTCCATGCCGCGATCGACGGCCTTGCACATGTCGTAGATCGTTAGACACGCGGCGCTCGCTCCAGTCAGAGCCTCCATCTCGATACCAGTCTTGCCCGTCACGCCGGCCGTGACCAGCACGTGAAAGCCAACCTGCCCGTCCGCGCGCGCCGGCGCCCAGCCCTCGGGCACGTCCTCGGCCGGCGTCCCCGCCGGAGCGATGGGCGCAATGTCGCACTTACTCTTGGTAATGAGCAACGGATGGCACATGGGGATGATGTCGCTTGTGCGTTTGATGGCCATAATGCCCGCCACGCGCGCGCAGGCGAGCACATCGCCCTTTTTGGCGCGGTCCTGCAGCACCATGGCCTGCGTCTCGGGATGCATGAGGATGGTGCCCTCGGCGATGGCGATGCGATGGGTCTCAGCCTTGTCGGACACGTCGACCATGCGTACCTCGCCCTTGGCGTCCACGTGCGTCAGCTCGTCGCGACGGGCGTCGCGGGCGGGCTCGGCGACAGCGCTGGCAGTCGGCTGCGCGGACGCGTCGGCGTTGCCAGCATTCGCCGCAGCCGTGACTTTGTGGGCAGACATCGCGGCCCTGCGAGCGGCCTTGGTGGCATCGGCGTACCTGCTCTTGGCCATATGATCATCCTCCGATTTGGGACATAAATCGTTGCGTGCCCTCAATTATCGCGTGTTCCTGCGGTTTGTGGGCCACGGCATCGCGCCAAATCGAAAGTACCTGCATGTCATCACCACGGCGCAGGGCGTCGCGCACCGAATACTCGGCATCGCTGAACAGGCACGGGCGCACGTTGCCATCGGCCGTCAGACGCAGACGGTTGCAATTCGCGCAAAAATGGTTGGACATGGCGCTAATAAAGCCGACCGTTCCCGCCGCGCCCGGAAAGTGCCAATAGCGCGCAGGGCCCGCGCCGGCAGGAGCGTCGTTGATGTCGAGCGGCTCGAGCTCGCCCAGTCCCGCCGCGGTGGCCCCGACATTGATGCGCGCCCGCAGCTCGTCGCTCGGCACGGTATCGCTCGCGTCCCACAGCTCGGGATTGAGCGCGGGCGCATGCGGATCCACGGCGCAATGCGAGCTCGTGTGCTCGTCTCCGATGGGCATATATTCGATAAAGCGCAGATGGATGGGGCGGTCGAGCGTGAGCCGCGCGAGGGCCGCCACATCCTGGTTGAGCCGACGCACTATAACGCAGTTGACCTTAACGGGCTCAAAGCCCCAAGCCAGCGCCGCGTCGATGCCAGCCATGGTCTGCTCGAGTCGACCTAGACGCGTGATCTTTCCAAAGAGCGTAGGGTCGAGCGTATCGAGCGAGATATTGACGCGGTTAAGCCCGGCATCTTTGAGCTGCGGCGCCAGCTTGGGCAGCAGGGCGCCATTAGTGGTGAGCGAGATGTCCTCGATCTGCGGAATCGCGCGGATGTCGCGGATGAGCGGGATGATACGGCGGCTAACCAGCGGCTCGCCACCCGTCAGGCGCACGCGGCGAATGCCCTCTCCCGCCACCAGGCGCACGAAGCGGGCGATTTCCTCGGCGCTGAGCAGCTCGTCGTGTGCACGGGGCGCCACGCCATCGGCCGGCATGCAATAGATGCAGCGGAAATTGCACTTGTCGGTAACGGCAATGCGCAGGTAGTTGATATCGCGGCCAAAGCCGTCATGTTGCACGAGCCCGTCCACGCAGCCCTCCCCTCACGCGGCGTTTTATTCTTCGGAAAACATAATACCCCACGAGAGAATCATGCCGACACCCGTACGACAGGACAGGGCGCTTCGAGCAAGACCGGCTTCCCAAGCCCATCCTCAGCATACAAACCATCACAACATTCGATGCTTTTCCCGTTTTTGGCAAAAAACGTCGAATGTTGTGATGGTTTGCCTGCCCACGGCACCCCGCAGAAGGACCAAAGCGCCCCTAAAGGCCGCCGTCCCAGTGCCGAATCACGAATTCTCGCAGGTCGTTTTGACGTTTCTGAAACGCTTCGCTTCGGTCGCACTTAAGGCCCATAGCGAGCGCGAAGGCGTTCATCGCCCGATGCAATTGCAGCTGGTGGGCAAACTGAGTCCCGGTGAGGACGATCATCCTAAAGCCCAGCGCGCTCAGCACGGTCATACGCTCCGCATCCGACGCGCTGCGCTGTTTATCAAGATGGTCCGAACCGTTGTATTCAATCCCCGTACCGCTCGCAGGCGCATATACGTCGATCTCGAAATACCCGGCCTTTGCGAGATACTTGAACTCGTTGGGAACATCGACCCGATGGTTGAGCTCGATCTTGGCGTATCCCAACCCTCCCTGGGAACGTTTCGCTACGACCATGATTGCGGTGGCCGTCTCCATGGGCGACCGCGCGCCATCGTGCACGCGCTTGAGCACGGCGGCCGCGCGTATAGCCCCCTGACGAGATCGGTTCTCATTGCAATAAGCAATCAAGTCGGCAACGGTATACCTCTGCCCCATCTCGATGTAATCGCCTGTCGACAGATGATTCAAATGGTATCGGGCACAGATTTCGTAGCCATATTCCAGCTGCTCGGGCTCGCTCATCCACGAACCCGCTTGGACAAAGCACATGGCCTCATCAACCACTAGAAGGCCCTCTGCCACCTCGATAAGATGGCCTGGAGGTACCGGCGCTCCAAACACGTGGCACCTAAATCCAGCCGGCGTCGAGCGCTCAAAATCGAAGTTGACGAGCGTGTCGATATGATCGAGCTCTTCTCGTGGAATACCAAGCGAAACCAGATAGTCGGCAACGATCCCGACAGCCGTTGAAGCTCTCAGCCCCTTGGCATCGAGCCCCAATTTGGGCAGGCCCGCGGTCGGTTCCGCCTCGTTGGCAAGCGAGTCCTCATCGTATAGGCTGCTTGCTCGCGAGAGCGGCTCGGACGGGCGCGCCACGTTGTGGTACAGCCAGGCAGTCTTATGGGACAGGACGATCGGCAGGTCCATGAGCCCTCCAATGGAGTCGGATAACCAACCTTATTCCCCTGCCCACGGGTCCGCACACCTTCGTGCACAAGAAAGCGATTCCACCCGATCGAGTGGCAGAAAAACCATCGCAGCATTCGATGCTTTTCCCGTTTTTGGCGAAAAACGTCGAATGTTGTGATGGTTTGAGGCGAGGTGAGAGGCACGGAGGGGTCAAAACATCGTGCTCGAACGGGTTAATCCAACTCTTTTAAGCCATGCGCCAGCTGCCAGT
>USJB01000162.1 GCA_900554905.1 uncultured Collinsella sp.
TCACTGCAAAACAGTTTCTGTTCGGGCGCTCGGACGGCGCGAATTGCACGCCGGAATCAATTATCGGTAACGGCCGTTACTCGCCATCGATGTCGGTCGCGACGGCCTCCTCGATGGCCTCGACACCGGCAGGCGACAGATCCTCTTTGCCGTGGCAGAACTTCTTATCGACCCAGCCGGTCAGAATCGGGGCCATGATTGCCGTGATGATGACAGCGGTGGCGATCTGCGCATACGCGGTGGGCGCAAGCTCGGCGTAGTGCGGCGCGACCTCGGCAAGGGCAACCGGCGTGGTCATAGCCGTGCCGGCGATGGTGGAGCAAGCAACGGCGGCCTTGCCGTTGCCGCCGCACAAGCGCTCGAAGGCAAAGGTGATGGGGCCAACGATAAAGAGGGTGATGAGGCCCAGCAGGATGCCCGAGATACCGCCGGTGATAAAGCTCGAAAGGCTCATGGACGCACCGAGCTGAAAACCGATGACAGCGATCGCGGGATTGGCGCCGGGGACCAGCAGGTTCTTGATAAACGGGAACAAGTTGCCCAGGACCATGCCGATAACAAGCGGCAGGATGGATCCGATGATGGTGCCGACGGGGATGTTGGCGAGACCCGAGACACCGAGGATGATCATCGTGACGGCGGGGCCGGCCGTAAAGAACAGGATACCGACAGCGCCCTGCTCGGACTCATCGCCGAACTCGCCCATGATGCCCGTATAGAGCGCCATGTTGCAAAACGTAATGCCGCCGATGATAGACACGGAGCTCAGACCCAGGAAGTTGTCGTTAAAGAAATATGCCACGCCTAGGCCGAGAGCCGCTGCGACGACCAGCTTGGGAATCAGCACGACGATACCGGTCTTGATGGCGCCCGGCGTGGACTTAAAGCTGATGCCGGCGCCCACGAACAGCAGGATCGCGGCGACGATGGTATTGGAGCCACCGCGGCAGGCAGCCGTAAAGAAGCCGCCGATCTCAAAAACCTGCGGGCAGAAGGTGTTGAGCAAAAGACCGACGATCATCGGATAGATCATGATGTCGCCCGGGATGCGCGGAACCTTGAATTTCTTTTGCTCGTTGGCAGTCGCTTCCTGTGCCATGAAACCCCCATTTCCGCTGACGCGGAACAAAAGCCCACGTCATGCTTTGCTACAGTAAAGTTTGACCATGGTACCAGAAGAAATAGACCAGCTCGGTGAAAAATTCGACAAGTTGGGATGGAACGAGATTCGGCGCCCGCGACGCCACCCCTATATAAGGCTCAAGACAATATAGAGTACGATGCCCGAGACGCAGCACCACAGCATCGATTTTGTCTTGACCGCCACGACCGCGACGCCGACGGCCGCAATCCAGGGAACCAAGGCAGGCCAGAGTCCCGCGTCGAACGCGCCGGGGCTCACCAAGTCGTTGGCGACCAGCGCGGCAAAGGCAGCGGGCGGGATATAGCCCAGGGCCTCGGTAATGCGGGGCGACAGGGTCCGCCCGCGCAAGGCGAACGCCGGCGCGATGCGAAAGAACGCGATAGCAGCCCACGACGACAGCCACAGAACCAAGAACTCGTTAACGGGCATCGCAGGCACCTCTTCCGTCAAATACAGCATCGCACGCCAACGCAATGGCAATGCCGGCCACGACGCTTGCCGGCACGGCAATATTCGTGAGGCCCAAGAACTTGCATACGGCGACGGACACAGCGCCCGAAACCGCCGCGACAACGTTGCCGCGCGACAGCCGCTGCGAAAAGAGCAGGCAGATAAAGAGCGAGGTGCAGACAAAGGCTGCAATGGCGGTGGGAACATCGACAACGGCGCCGACGATGGCGCCCATCGTACACGAAACGCCCCATGCTGCGATGAGGATCACGTTGAGCACAAAGGACTCGCGCGGGCCCCAATCCTCCCCTTCAACCAACTTGGCAAGCGAGATGCCATATGCCTCCTCGGTAAGTGTCGCGGCAACAGCCAGCGTCTGACACTTCGAGGCACCCGTCAGATGCGGCGCGATCGATGCCGAGTAAAGCGCAAAACGCGAGGAGACGGCGGCGACGCTCGCGACGATCGATGCTGCAGGCACACCCGCCAGCCACAGGTTGCAGATCATAAACTGCCCGCTGCCCGTCACAAACGTGCTGCTCAGAGCAAAGACCATCCAGGGCTCCATTCCCGTCTGCCCCATGATCATTCCGCACGGCGCGCCTATTGCAACATAGGTAAGCATCACCGGCCAGACGGTTCTAACGATTTTGAGCACCATACGCTTCTCACCCTGACAAGGTCTCCGAGCCGCATGTAGCGATACGGCAGAATCATCATCCGACAGCAACCGAGTTCACCTACAATTGCCACCGGATCGAAAGACACAACTTTTTAGGAAGTCATTATGACAGCTATCGATCGAGACCGGGCGCGCGCGGCCTTCAAAAGCTACACCGATGCCTACGACGCCACCAACCCACGCATCGCGCTCAAAATCGAGCATACGTACCACGTGGCCGAGGCATGCGATGCCGTAGCGCGCGAGCAGGGCTGGTCGTCAGAAGATATTGACCTGGCATGGCTTTGCGGCCTGCTACACGATATGGGCCGCTTTGAGCAGCTGCGACGCTGGGACACCTTTAAGGACGCCGAGAGCATGAGCCATGCGGCGCTGGGCATCGAGGTCCTCTTTGGCGAGAATCCCGCCGATGCACCCGCCACGACAAACATCCGTGACTTTATCGAAACCGGTGCGCATGACGAGCTCATCCGAGCGAGCATCGCCTATCACAGCGACTTTCGCCTGCCGGCACAACTCGACGAGCGTACACGGTGCTTCTGCGATATCGTACGCGATGGCGACAAGATCGACATTATGCGCACCATCGCCGACAGCACCGTCGACACCATCCTCAAAGTGGATGAGGACGCATTTCTTGCCAGCCACTTCTCGGCACCGGCGCTTACCGCCTTTGACGAGCACCGCTGCGTTGCTCGCGACGAACGCGACGAGCCGGCGGACTATCTGGTGGGACTCATCTGCTTTATGTTTGAGCTCGTCTATCCAGCGAGCCGCACGCTGGCGCGCGAGCAGGGCGATATCTACCGCCTGCTCGACGCGCCCTTTGGCATTACGCGGCCCTTTACCGACCCCGCCACACAGGCAACCTGGAGCCGTCTTAAGGACGAGATGCGCGGCTGGCTGGCGCGCGCCTAGCGCTCAAGCTGGGCCAGCAGTTCCTCGACGACCTCGACGGCATCGCCGACAACCTTGTACTGGGCAGTACCAAAGATGGGGGCATCCGGGTCCTCGTTGATGGCGATAATACACTCCGCCCCACCGATGCCGGCAAGATGCTGGATGGCGCCCGAAACACCGATACTCACGAGAAGCTTGGGCGAAACCGATACGCCGGTCTGGCCAATCTGATGGCGATACTCCAACCAGCCGGCCTCCACGACAGGTCGCGTGCAGCCAAGCTCGGCTCCCAGAGCCTCGGCGAGCCTTCGCATCAGCGGCAGGTTTTTCTTGGAACCAATGCCGCGACCCACCACGACCAGGCGCTCGGCATCGGCGATCGAAGCCTGCTGTCCCCACTCCTCGGCGGG
>USJB01000163.1 GCA_900554905.1 uncultured Collinsella sp.
CCCAGACGGGCGTCGCGCCCCAGCGCGGTATCGTTGCGGCGGCCTCCACCATCGCCGATGCACAAAAGGACGAAGACAAGCAAGGCGACGACGCCGAAACGACCCAGACAAGCGAAGCGACGACAACTCAAATATCAACATAGCTTGCCGGCAGAAGGGGACGTTCCTTTTCTGCCGGCAGTTTGGGACACTCCTGCGCTACTTGACGTACACCACGTTGTCGCGGCGGGGTTTGGGCTCGGGTAGCGTGTCCTCGGCGTAGCCAAGAATGCAGTTACCGACACCGCGCAGACTGCCGTCGGCGGGCAGGCCCCAGCTGGCCAGCAGCTCCAGGCCCTCGGGCGAGTCAAAGACCTCATGCGCGCGGTGAATCCAGCACGAATCGACACCCAGTGCATAGGCGGCGTTGAGCAAGTTGCCCATGGCGAGCGAGCCGTCTTCCAGATGTGTGGGCACGCTGCGGTCAACCAGCACCACCACAACGGTCTTGGCGCCATAGAAGGGGTCGCTGTTGCTGCCCATGACTTGCGCGTTGAGCTGCGAGAGACGCTCGACGGTCGCGGGGTCGGTGACGGCGACAAACGTCACCGGCTGGCGGCCCATGCCGCTCGGTGCATATTGGCCGGCTTCGATAATACGTGCAAGCTTTTCGGCCTCGACGGGACGATCGCTGTAGTTGCGGCAGCTGCGGCGGTGAATGAGTGCTTCGATAGTCTCCATGGTGTCTCCTTGCGGTGGCGTTGCAGATGCCCCCTTCATACCCGCCGGGCTTAAACGATAGACGGTCAATTGCCCGGCCAAAAGGATAGATTCCAATTGGGAAAGTAGGTTTGCATAAAAGTACCTTCAGAATGTGACAAACAAATGGGATGGTTAAACGTTTTATCCCGTCTACCCTGCGGTTTTTTACCACTTGCCTAAATGACGAACGCATAACCTCTGATAAAGGTTTTACTAAAGGAGCACCAACGTTTATCAATGCGCCGTGGTGGCGCCGGGCCAGGAGGTAACATCATGTTCCAGGCTGGAGATGTCGTCGAGACCGACTTCGAAGGATTTCTGAAGCTGCTGCGTTCCAAGACGCGCGCTTTCGTGTCGATCAATGATCACGAGTACTACATCACGCACACCGATGGCTATTGGCGTGTTCAGGATTGCGAGGCCCTCAACGACAAGGGCCACTTTACTGACTGCTCCGAGCTGGTCAACACGGTCTGCGAGGTCGTCGAGCTGCCGTGGATTGCCGGCAAAAGCCTGCATGACAGCTTCTCGGGTGCTACGGTCTATGAGGCCGTCGCCGCTTAACAGGCAATAAAACCCGATTTTCACGTGACCGCTGGCGCCGCCCCCGCGCCGGCGGTCTTTTTCTGCCGATAGGCCATAAAAGTGCACGCATTTGCGGAGAGGCTGTTGACGATAGTCAAAACTCGGACTAATCTAGAGACATAAAATTGGTCAAAAATCGGACAATCGAATGGTGGGATAGATGAATGGTGCGGTTAAACTGGTCGACTTCGACCGGTTGCTCAATGGACTCGACCATATCTATTCGGAGTTCTCGCGCGCCTGCGGCCTTTCGGACTGCGCCTATTGGATGCTCGTCGACACCAGCACGGCGGGCGGCAGTATTGCCGTAAGCCGTCTGACAAGCGAATGGTTCTACAGCAAGCAGACCATCAACTCGGCAATTAAAACCTTGACGGCGCGGGGCTTCGCAACGTTGGAGTTTGCCGAAGGCAGTCGTAAGAACAAGGTTGTGAGCCTGACCGAAGAGGGCAGGCGATTTGCCGAGCGTTATGCGCTGCCGGCACTCAAGGCCGAGCAGCGAGCCTTTGGCGCGCTTGAGCCATGTGAGCAGCGCGAGATTATGCGCTTGATCGGCAAATTCTCTCAGGTGCTCGGCGATGAGTGCGATGCCTTTAAGCAGCATATCGCTGCCGAGAGCCAAGCCGAGAATCAAGGTGAGGGGGAGTCGTGCGACTGTTAATGAGGTTTCTAAAGCCCTATCGAGGGCTTGTCGCAGTGACGCTGCTGGTGCTGCTGGTGGATAACGTCGGTACGCTGTTGGTTCCCACGATGCTGGCGAACATGGTCAACACCGGTATTACCACGGGCGATATCGACTACATTTTACGCAACGGCCTATACATGTTTATCGCGACCAGCATGGCTAGCGGCGGCACGGTGCTGGGCTGCTATCTTTCGGCGCGCCTGGCCGCCAACGTGGCTTGCGATATCCGCAATGCCGTGTACGACAAATCGCTCGAGCTCGCGGCCAGCGATTTTGAGCGCTTTGGCACCGGATCGATGATCACGCGCTCGCTCAACGACATCAACGTGATTCAGCAGGCGATTCTGCAGACGATTCAGCTGGTGCTGCCCGTGCCGTTTTTGGCTGTGGCGGGCATCATCTTCGCCTGGTTTATCGATCCCGCCATGGGCACGCTTCTGGGCGTAGTCGTTGCGATTGTGCTGGTGGCGGCGGTCTTTACGGTTGCCAACGCGGCGCCGATTTTTATGCGCCTACAGGGCTTTATCGACCGCATGAACGTGGTGCTGCGCGAGAACATCGTGGGCGTGCGCGTCATCCGCGCATTTAACAAGGAGCGCCACGAGGAACGGCGCCTGGACGAGGTGTTTAGCGAATACGCCGCCAACGCCATCAAAGTCAACCACCTGTTTGTGGGCCTCGACAGCTCAAGCTTCTTTTTGATGAACATCGCCGAGGTGGCGGTGCTGTGGGTGGGCGGCAACCGCGTAGGCGCCCACGCCATGCAGATTGCGAGTATCTCGGCGGTGCTGGAGTATGCAATTCTGATCCTGTTCTTTGTGATGATGGCGCAGATGGTGGTGCTGACGCTTCCGCGTGCTGCCGCGTGCCTGAACCGTGCGCAGCAGGTGTTGGAGATTGAGCCGAGCATCGTCGATGGCGAGCGCACGCTGGATGACGGGGCGCGCGAGCCCCAAGACGAAGCCGATGCGGTGGCCGTGTTCGACCACATGTCGTTTCGCTTTGACGATGCCGACGAGGACACCCTGTGCGACCTGAGCTTTGCCTGCCGTCGCGGTCAGACGACTGCGATCGTTGGCTCGACAGGCTCGGGCAAATCGACGGTGGCAAAGCTTCTGCTGCGCTTCCACGATGCCACCAAGGGCTCCATTCGCCTGAATGGTGTGGACCTGCGCGAGCTTATGCAAGACGAAATCCGCGGGCGCATTGCCTATGTGCCGCAGAAGGCGTGGCTGTTCTCGGGCACTGTGGCAAGCAATCTGCGCTTTGGCAACGAAGACGCGACTGAGGCCGACATGCTTCATGCGCTCCAGGTTGCCCAGAGCACCTTTGTGCTCGATCAGCCGCAGGGGATCGATACCCCGGTGGCGCAGGGCGGTACGAACTTTTCGGGCGGCCAGCGCCAGCGTTTGGCAATCGCCCGTGCGCTCATGAAGCATGCCGATCTATATATCTTCGATGACAGTTTTTCGGCCCTGGACTTTAAGACCGATGCCGCCCTGCGTCATGCGTTGCAAGACGAGACGCGTG
>USJB01000164.1 GCA_900554905.1 uncultured Collinsella sp.
AAATGCCCGATCAAACTCTTTACACTGGATTTCCAGAACGATGCAGAGTTTGTAGGCGGATGTATCGCCGGCGGCCGCCGCTACCTGCACATCAACGCCGCCGGAGACGTGGAGCCGTGCGTGTTCATCCACTACTCAAACGCCAACATCCACGATGTGAGCTTACTCGACGCGCTGCGCTCTCCCCTCTTTATGAAGTACTACGAAAACATGCCGTTTAACGACAACTACCTCAAACCATGCCCCATGCTCGAGAATCCCGACGTGCTGCCCAAACTGGTCGCCGAGAGTGGCGCAATGAGCACCGATCTCATCGAGAAGGAGTCACCCGAGCAGCTGCGCGAAAAGACCCAGGCTGCCGCCGAGGCATGGTCACCTGTCGCCGACCGCATCTGGAACGACTCCGACGATCCGTTTTACGCCAAGCGTCACGAGGATAAGTCGCAGGGCATGGCCGATAGCGACATGCACAAGTTCGAAAAACAGGGCCGCATACTCAAAAACGGCGATTAATGCCGCCTTACACGACAAACGCTCAGAAATGAAGCGGAGCAGTCTCGAGGCTCATCTTCGAGGCTGCTCCGCCTTACCATCAAAACAGTTTTACTAAGTTGCGATGAAATAGGGACCAGAACGGCCTTCCAATAACCAAAACAATCCCTATTCCACCGCAACTTCTATAAGTTGTTGAATTATCGATGCTATTCGAAGCGAGATTCCAGACTCGACAGGCCGTTGAGAGTCAGGTCGTTGGCGACCTCAGAGACGCGCTCGATAGGAACCGAGCCATCAGACAATGCCCACGTGCGATAGATACCGATAATACCCGACAGCAAAAACGCCAGATAGTAGTCGAACATCTCGTCCTTGAGACCTTGGGGCAGCAGATCGCGCTCGGCAATCTCATGTTCGAGCGGCGCACGAAGACGAGCCATGAAATCATCGAGCGGAATATTCTCGATCAGCTGACGATTGAGCACTAAGTTGTTGCACAGTGCCTCATTAACGGTTTTAAAGAAGGTCGCCGCCGCGCCAAGAGCGCGCTCGCTGGTGTCACCGTCCATAGAAGCAAGCGTTTTCTCGACCGAGTCGACAATCATCTCCACCACATCGACGGCAATGGCATCGAGCAGGCCGTCAACCGTACCAAAGTGAACGTAAAAGGTCTTGCGGTCGACATTGGCCTCGCGCGCGATGGCACTCACCGTAATGTCTGCCAGCGGCTTTTCCATGAGCAGGCGCTCGAAAGCCGAAAGGATGGCATTACGGCTGCGAACGATGCGGCGATCAAGACGCGGTTTGCTGGTTGCCATGGGCGTGTCCCTTCGATATGCGAGCAATCATCAACAGATGAGAGATAATCTACGTAAGAGGATTATCCCCCATACAGCACAAATATGCCCCGCATCATGAAGAACGCACGACTGCCCTACTGCGACTTGGGATGCTTCTTCTTATTGAGTGCCGACGGAGATACGCGAATACCATCGCCTGTCTGGCGCACATAGGCTTTATGAGCCGGCTTAGCGGTCCCAGAAGCCTTCTGAGCGTGCTTCTTGGGATCAACGGTAACAGCATTCGTGGGGTGCGGCATAGTGGGCGCAGAGGGCGTCTGAGGCGTGCGGCCGAGCTTGCGTATCACGCGATCCCAGCGCGCATGGATGCTCTCGTTGTGGGCGCTCTTAAGGCCCAGCAGGGGCGCAGCCAAAATGGTCGGCGCAATAAACGTAATGAGGCGCCACAGCAGATAGCCGGCGGTCGAAGCCGACCCAAAGAAATGACCCAAGAACAATGCAAAGCCGCCCTCAGCGCCACCAGTTCCACCGGGCAAGGGAACCGCAGAGCTCAGCAGCTGGACAAAGGCGCTCGCGGCCATGACCGAGAAAAAGTCGACCTCATGGTGGCCAAAGGCAAGCATCAGGAAATACGGCACGAGGTAGAAAAACGCGAGTTGCAGCATGGTGATGACCACCGTGAGCAGCATGGAAGAAAAATGTCCGGCTGAAAGCTTGAACTTCTCGGAGAAGGAGTAGATCTCGCCATCGACAAACGTGCGCCATCCCTCGATCTTAGTGGCCGAGACACCAATGCGCTCAAGCCAATTGATGATGCAATGGGCGACGCGCGTGACGGTCTTAGGCATGAGCGCGACGGCGAAGATGCCCAGCAAGATGCAGCAGTGCCCACCAAAGCTAAAGACACACAGCAGCGTCATGTCGCCATAGCGCTCGGCAAAAAACGGCATGCGAGCAAGCAGTAGGATAGCGCCCCAGGCAACGAGGCCAAACTGATACACGATAAAGCGCGTGAACTGCGTGGCGCCAGCCTCGCCGACATTTTGGCCCGCCTTGGTCAGGCGGTAGATCTGGGCGGGAGTCGAGCCCATCATCATAGGTGTGAGGTTGCCAAAGAAGATGCCGCTCGCCTCGACCGAAATCAGGTCGCGGATGCCGACGGGTGAATATGGGTCGAGCCAGACGGCGATCGCATAGGCCACAATGCCAAAGAACAGATACATGAACATGCAAAGACACGCGACAACGAGCCATGGCGCCTGGACGCTCGACATTGCGGCCCAGAACTGCCCCATCTGCCCGGTTACCACCAGATAGACGATATAACCCACCAGCACGACGCCGATAAAGATGGCGCCGCGGCGTGCGCTCTTATTGTCATCTCCGCCCGAGGCCTCAACCTCGACCTGGGGCTTAGACGTATGCTGAGAGGACTCCGTCATGAGACTCCTTCTAACAGTCAAAATATCTTGGATATTGTACCCGCAAGGACCATAGACAGAACGCAAAGCTCTGGTTCAAACGGGAATTGCAGACGGTTGTTTGAAAATAAAAAACCCGGCCTTCCATGGAAAGTCCGGGTATCAAATGCGTGGTAGCCCGTACCAGATTCGAACTGGTGATCTCCGCCTTGAGAGGGCGGCGTCCTAAACCGCTAGACGAACGGGCCACATGACATCTGCACTGCCGTGCTGCGAGGAAATATATTACGGGACAAAAAACGTCAGCGCAAGAAGAAATTCCAAATTGCCGAAAAATTGTCGGCAGGTTATGGAACACGCAGGTAAACTGGGTAGCTAATTCAAGTTGAGATGGACCAAAAGAGCTTCGCGCTCGTTGGAAATGTTGTCTTCGATCACGGCGTCGAGGGCGGAGTTGAGAAGCTGCCCCAGTTCCGGCCCGGGCTTGACTCCAGCACGAATCAGGTCGCCTCCGTTGATGGCGAGCATCTTGAGCGTATAGGGCTCCCCCGCCCTCAGCAGCTCGTGCGCCATCGCGCGCATCTCCTCAATCGTCTCGACGTAATAGAAGCACGACGGGGCCTTGCCAAGTGTGTCGGCACGCTTGAGGTCCATGAGCTCGTCCATCAGACGCGGCGTATCGACACCCTCGCCCGAAAGCGCGCGCATCATATTGAGCAGGCAGGAGCGCTCGGGGCGCAGCGGCTTATCGTGATATTTGATGAGCAGGCACACGTCGCGCACCAGGTCGTGCGAGAGAGCCAGGCAATCCATAATGATGCGC
>USJB01000165.1 GCA_900554905.1 uncultured Collinsella sp.
CCGTCGCATGCCCAGGGGCTCAGCTCGCGATTCCAATCGAGCCCGCCAATGGTGACGAGGGCGAATGGCGGACAGTCGAGCTCTCGGCAACACTTATAAACCTCGCTGCCGTCGCCCACGACCACAGGAAGGTAGATGACAGGCGCGCTTTCCGTATGATTCGAATAAACGGTTATCTGCTTTTGATGCGCTTCCATGACGGGCTTCTCTCAGTGTTGTGATATCGGCAGCCCCAATTGTCGCACGCCAGCGTATGCCGGTTGGGCTAGACCAAAGACAATCTCGTGCATCCCCTGCGGACGCATATGGAAAACGCCACCGCCGGAGGGGAGCTCGGCGGTGGCGTTGTTAAACGGTGCTGGGGCTCGGGGCCTTCGCGGGAGCTGCCATGTGCGCAGAGGCGTCTAAGAACGCTTACGGCTCGCCATGGTGCCTGCGGCGATAGCGGCTGTTCCCGCAAGGACGGTTGCCACGATGGCCGCACCCGAGGTGTCGCCGGTTGCCGCGAGCACGCCGGTAGTCTTGGCTTTCGTGGTTGAAGCCGCAACGGCCTTGGTCGGCTTTGAGCCCTCAGGACTCCGCGGGCTTGCTTTCTGCGGGCTTGGTCTCGTCGGGCTTGGGGTCTTCCGGCTTGGCTACCTCGGGAGGTGCGATGGTCGTACTTTTGGCGACTGCTTTGATATAGAGGGAGTCGACCGTGGCGTCGCCCGTGCCGATGGCTTGGCCTGCCTCGTAGATGCCGTCACGGAGCTTGCGATAGTCAATGACCTTGCCGCCTTCGGGCGTCTGGATGGCGGCGTTCTCAATCTTGATGGTGCCGATTGTCTTGCCGTCAGCGCTCATGGCACGGGCAAAGATTGCCGCTGTATCTCCTTCGGCCGTTACCTTGCTGCGGATGATCGAGATGACTGCGGGTGTGACGCCCTCGCTGGTCTGGGCGATGATGCCGATGTTCTCGCCTTGGGGTTCGCGCCTCGTCTCGCCATCTTGGTTTTCGCTGTAGGGGATGGGGCCGTCGCCGTTCTCGACATAGCGGGCTATGGCCTTGACAACGGAGTCGCTGATGTAGATGTGGCCGCCCTTCTCGTTGGGTCGATCGTTTCTGGTGGAGAATGCAGCCGAAACCTCGCCTTCCGCAAACGCGTCCACGGTGGAGCCGTTCTTGACGACGATGTCGTCCTGGTAGGTGAAGAGGGCGTTGGCGCCACCGTATCTGCCTTTACTTGCACGGACCGTCACGTTTGCATGATCGAGGGTGATGCCCTTGTGGGCATAGACGCCATATTCAACACCGTTTACGTTGAGGGAGGCGTTTGTGGCTGCGAGGCTGCCCTTGGCCTCGACGGCAGCGTCTTTCTCGGAGCTTGCCTCGACCGTCCCGCCACCCTTGATGGTGAGGTTCTTGTCGGCTCCAATACCCTTGTCCTTGGTGGCCCTGGCGGTGACGGCTCCGCTGTCGTCAATCGTGATATTGCCGTTTGCCCTGATGCCATCCGATGCACCCGTGGCGTTGACGTTGCCCGAACCTTTGATAGCGAGATCACCTCCGGCATTGATGGCATCAAACCCAGTGCTCGTGGCGTTGACGGATCCGGCTCCGTCGATGTTGATATTACCCGTGGAGAGGATAGCGTCCTCAGTAGATGTCACGCTGAGCGTGCCGCCCTCGTCGCCTTGGATATTGAGCTCGGCATTCTCGTTAGTGCCATGAGAAACGTTGATGCTTTCGATCCATTCGGCAGTGACGATGTTGGTTCCCGAGTAATTCACGTTGAGCTTGCCTGCGGCCTGGATCTCGCCGCCGTTATAGTTGTTGAGCTTCAAGTCGTCGGCGCCGTCCCACGACCAGGTACCGGCCTCGTCGCTCGCCGCGGTGTTGTACTTGTTGCCGCCGACCTTGACCCATTCCGCTGCGAGCGAGACGCTCGGCATGAGCAGCGAGCTCACCGTAAGCGCGCAGGCCAGGCCGCAGACGAGGCGGCGCGTCACGCGGCGCCAGCTGCCGTGCGCGAGTCCTATGCGACGGCGAACGTCGGGTTCGGCAACATGGGTTCCGGCGGTAGTGTCATTGCGTTTGGGGGTCGTGAACAAGGCTGCCATGGTTGCTCCCGTTCTCATAGGGCCTATACGACTAGATTCAGCGTATCTGCTGGATGTTGCCGGCGGTAGTGCCGTTTGGAGGGCAAAATGGCCAAAATGGGGGAGAAATAGGCCGCACGCCGGCGCAGGGACCGGCGCTAAAAGAAAAGCGCGGGGCCGCATGGCGACTCCGCGCTTTATTGTTCAAGACTTTAGTCTGCTGGCCGCGCAGCGGCCAGCTTTAAACCACCCGCTACGCGGGTGGAGACAAACGGCTTTACAAAGCCACCCCTCCGACCGATATTGACGATTGTTCAGGCCGTCAAGAATTCGAGTCGAAGGGGTGGTCGCCATGGCCCAGAAGGCCTACAGCCTTTCCCACACGAAGTGGATGTGCAAGTACCACATCGTGTTCACGCCGAAGTATAGGCGCAAAGTGATCTACAACCAAATCAGGAGCGACATAGGGGAGATCCTCGGGAAGCTGTGCGAGTACAAGGGGATCGAGATAATCGAGGGGCACCTGATGCCCGACCACGTGCACGTGCTGCTGGCGATCCCGCCGAAGTACAGCGTCGCGAGCGTCATGGGCTACCTGAAGGGGAAGAGCTCGCTGATGATATTCGACAGGCACGCCAACCTCAAGTACAAGTTCGGCAACAGGAGGTTCTGGGCGGAGGGCTACTACGTGTCCACCGTCGGCCTGAACGAGGCGACGATCGCCAAGTACATCAGGGAGCAGGAGTCCCACGACATCGCGCTGGACAAGCTGAGCGTGAAGGAGTGCGAGGACCCCTTCAAGAGGAGGTGATCCCGCCGGTTCGACCGGCGCGCCACGGGTCAAGATGCACTAGGCCTGGACGAAGTCCGGGCCCGCGCCTTTAGACGCGAGCCCGGGGCCCGTGGGTTATACCCTAAGAGCAAACCACCCTTTTTAAGGGTGGTTCTGATTTGTCGATATGCTTATGTAGAGCCGACCATAAACAACGAGCGTATTGACGATAGTCAAAACGCGGACTAATGTAGAGATATAAATTGGTCAAAACTCGGACTATCGAATGGTGGGAGAGATGAATAGTGCAGTTAGCCTGGTCGATTTCGACCGGATGCTCAACGGGCTTGACCGTATCTATTCGGAGTTCGCGCGCGCCTGCGGTCTTTCGGACTGCGCCTACTGGATGCTCGTCGACACGAGTGCAGCGGGCGGAAGCGTTGCCGTGAGTCGGCTGACGAGTGAATGGTTCTACAGCAAACAGACCATCAATTCGGCGATCAAGACGCTTAGGGCGCGAGGGCTTGCGACGTTGGAGTTTGCCGAGGGCAGTCGTAAGAACAAGGTTGTGCGACTGACCGAAGAAGGCGTGCAGTTTGCCAAGCGCTACGCGTTGCCGGCGCAAAAAGCCGAGCAACAGGCATTCGACGCGCTCGAGCCGTGGGA
>USJB01000166.1 GCA_900554905.1 uncultured Collinsella sp.
GCCGCTTGCCAGCTGCTGTTGGGCGCTGCCTTTGAGGATATGGCGCACGATGGCGCGGCCCACGGGATTGTCGAGCTTCTTCATCAGCGCGCCCGCATCGCCCGCCGAAACCGGCTTGCCCGAACCGCACAGATGCACATGCATGTTGATGAGACCCGGCATGAGATACGCACCGCCCAGGTCGATAACCTCGGCACCTGCAGGTGCTTGCGCCACAGCACTCGGCCCCATCCAGGTGATGACACCACGCTCGACGGTTACGGCCATATCGGGCTGCGGCTCCATATGCTCCGAGCCATCCAAAACGGTCGCATTGACAAACAACGTGGGACGATCGGCAGTCGCCATATCGAGCTCCTCCCCCTCAGAAAACTTCAACATTTGTCCATTATTACCCAGCGCGGCAGGATTGCTGCGGACATATCGGTTAACGGGGAAAGGAGGAGATACGGAGAACGGAACGCGTTGCAGTCCCACCCCAGCGACGTCCGGGAAATGTCTCAATCTGTAACAGGTGGACCGGGTTTTAGCAGCCAAATGTTACAGAACAAGATCTTTCGGCACCTCGTCCAACCTTTGTCTCGATCTGTAACAGTTAGACCGGTTTTTGGCCGTTAGATGTTACAGATCGAGATATTCTCCAGCCCCGTCGCCAAACGTCTAAATCTGTAACAAGTAGACAGGTTTTCGGCCTCTAGATGTTACAGATCGAGATCTTTTAGCGGCAGCCAACCTTCTGTCTCGATCTGTAACAGTTACGAGGCCAAACGGCCCCTTGTTGTTACAGATCGAGACAAACTCGGTAGGAACAACCACACCCGCGTCAGCCGCACCCCTTAGCACCCATACCACTGGCGTCTCCATTCCTCAGCCAAATCGGCCCGTCGCGGAATACCCGCCAGCCTCATCTTCTCAACCAGCTTCCCCGGATTCTTGAGCTCATCAAACGTAAACCGAAGTACCTTGTGCCCGAGCATTGTCAGATGGGACTCCCGCTGACGTTCTGCCACGAATGGGTCGACCGACTCCCGGCCCTCGCCGTTCTGCAAGGTGTACTTCCCCTTTCCGTCCAGCTCGCCAATCACGCACGTTCCGTCCTCGAGCCGCCAAAAATAGTCGACGCGAAACACCTGGCTCGGATCGAGCGGGTCGCGAAACTCCACCTGCAACTCCGGAACTGGAAAGCCGTACGCAATAAAGAACGCCCGAAATCGAGACTCGCCGCCGTTTTCGGACAGCCCGTCCGCATACGACGCAATCACCTGCGCTCTGCGATGCCCGCGCTTGCCTTCACAATCCATACGAAGCCGCTCACAAAAGTCATCGCGCGATACGCCCTTTGCTCGCAACGCAGAATCGGCAATCGCCAGGCCATACGAAAACGGCGCGCGCAGCAGGCAATCCTCTACCGTGCGCCAAAACGGCGTCACTCGCACGCCGTCGACGCGCTCAAGCGCACCCGCCATCTGTGGACGCAACAACCTGCACCCGCTGCTCAACGTCACCGAACAGCCCGTCTTAACAAGAAAACGCGGCCCAAGCAGATCATTCGGCACCTCCAAACCCCACAAAAGCGCCGCGTCATAGCCCCAAAACGCCCAATCGGGATGAAATTCCGCAAGCCCTTTGATAGTCCTCAGCGCTCGCTCCGCCGGCGTCAATGCATCCCAATCATGCTGAAAACAGAACAGGTACGGCTCGGGCTCCGCGATATCGTCGGTTCCAACATGGCGTCGCAGCCACATGAGCTCGGCATTGTCATGCGTTGCGAGCAGCGCACCTTGCTTGGCCGTCTCCGTGAGCCGCGCGAGCATCCTATTCCGCGCCAACGTGTTGCGAGTCGCATGTTTGTGTTTGAGAACGGTATTAGGCACTTTCATCACCACCACGTCAGACAAATGGACCATCGTCACCGTTGCCTCCGCTGACAAATGTCTTGATCTGTAACAGGAAGACAGTCTTTGAGCCTCTAGTTGTTACTGAACAAGATCTTTCGGCAGCCGCCAACCTTCCGTCTCAATCTGTAACAGTTAGAGACCAAATTCCTCGCTATGTGTTACAGATCGAGACGTTAGGTTGGCGGCCGAACAGTTCATCTCAATCTGTAACATCTAGAGCCGTTTTGGGCAGTTTGGTGTTACAGATTGAGATTTTGCTGAGGCCGAGAACGAGAGCCGCTACCCACCCCTAACGCTTGCGGCGCTTGGTTGCGGCGATGCCGGCGGCGGCGACGGTCGCGCCGGCGATGCCTAGGGCGGTAACCGTCATTGCGGTGGTATCCCCCGTGGTAGCCAGGACAGCGTCGCTCTTCTTGGCCTGCGCGGCTTTCTCAACCGTTTTGGTCGTGGCGGTTGTCGTGGCCGGCTTGGCCGCAGGCTTGGTCTCGGGTTTCACCTCAGGCTGCGGTGTCGGCTTGGGATCCGGCGTAGGCTGCGGGTCGGGAGTCGGCGTGGCTTCGGGCGTAAACGCCAGATCGGTGTTGAGCCACAGGGTATAGATCCAGCCGCTGTCCTCATCGGAAACGCCATCCGCGACCTGGTAGCCGCACTCCTGGCCGTTGATCACCAGCTTGGTGTCGGACGTAAAGTAGAAGCCGCGCGCGGACTTGAGGTAGATACCGTAGCGATAGGTCACGCCGGGCTTAAAGACGTCGATGTGATTCGTGATGTTCTGATCCCAGAACTTCTGAGAGTTCACTTCGCTGCCATCGCTGCCCGTCCAGAACTCACACTGAGGAAGGGAGTTGGAGCCCGTCGGAACATTCGCCGTAAAGACCGGCTTATCGCCCGCCTTGAAGGTGGTCGTGGCGCCGTTGATCTCTATAACGTCGATGGCACGCCATTCGTCGATTGGCTGCTCGCACAGCATATTGTCAGCGTTTGGGGCGAAGACGCCGTTGACGGTCTTGATGTGGTGCGCCCAATGACCGTTGACGTTCATATTGCAGTCATCGGCCACGGTACTGTCGCCCTTGAGCCTCAGCTCAACGGAGTACATGTAGAACTTGCCCTCTTCGAAGTGGTCAATCTTCTTCATGCCCGGCGTGTACTTTGCGGGGTCGGAATACCAGAAGGCAACGGGTACCGACTCCCCGGATTCCATATCGAGCTCCATCTCTTCCCAGCATTCGTAGGCGATCTCGTACTTGTCGGCATCGGCAGCGGGGATCGTCGCAGTTGCGCGCGGCGCCTCGCCGGGCGCGTAGTCGGTCTTCACGTCGTTGACGTCCAGGTTATGGAGGGCTTCGTTTTCTGACGCAACGAGCGTAATTTCGCTATTGATGACGTAGCGGAGGTAATAATCGTACCTGGTTTCGTTGAGGATAGTCGAGCTGCCTTCATAGTCAGTTCCGGTATACTCCAGTGCCGTGCCAATATAGAGAGCCTCATTGCGCGTGAGTCGATACGAGCCGCCTGCCGCGCCACCCGTAAAGGTCAGCGTCAGCCTCATGTGATTGCCAACGGGTTCGAAGCGAGCCGTCACGTCGGACATGGACGCATCCTGAACTTCGACCAG
>USJB01000167.1 GCA_900554905.1 uncultured Collinsella sp.
AGTTCCGCACGCAAAGAAGGCCACTTAATGTGGCCTTCGTCTTGCGCAGGACTGTCCGAGCAGCAAACCTAACCCATCTCGCCCACTCGGCGGGCACGGGCCCCAAGGTTTTCAAAAAAGCGGTCGGCGCGCAGTGCGCCGACCGCCGATATATGGGGTCTGATATTTTCTACCAGCCAGGGCCTCTTACTCGTCGAGGAGATCTTCTGGCATGTCGTTGCCGTCGCCTAGGTCGACTGGGGCTTCTTCGGTGTCGGCTGCGACCTCGGCACCTTCGCCCTCGGGCTTCTCTTTGGCGGTCGTCATGCGGGCTACGGCGCAGATGCGGTCGCTGTCGTCGACGGTCATCATCTTGACGCCCTGGGTGGCGCGGCCGGTCTGGCTGATCTCGTCGGTCTTGACGCGAATGACCGTCGCGCCCTCCGTCACGATGAACAGCTCGTGCTGTGGGCCCACCGTCTTCATGGCCGCAAGGTTACCCTTACGCTCGGTCATTTGGATGGTGTAGACGCCCTGGCCGCCGCGATTCTGCTCCGGGTAGTCCGCGACCGGCGTGCGCTTGCCGTAGCCGCGCTCGGTGATGACGAACAGATCGCCGTTGCCGTTAGTGACTTCCATGCCCAGAACGCTCACGCCGTCCTTCATACCAATACCGCGAACGCCGCTGGTATCGCGGCCGGTGGCGCGCACCTGCTCCTCGGAGAACATGATCGCCTTGCCCGCGGTGGTGGCCAGGATAATCTTGTCGCCCTCGCGCACGCGGCGCACGTTCAGCAGCGCGTCGTCGTCACGCAGGTTGATAGCGATCAGGCCGTCGCGACGGCTGCGGTCATATGCGCTCATCACGGTCTTTTTGACCATGCCGCTCTTGGTGGCAAACATCAGGTACTCGTCGGCTGGGAACTCGCGGCAGCTGATGACGCTCGCGATCTTCTCGCCCTCCTCGAAGGGCAGCAGGTTGACGATCGCGGTACCGCGCGCCTGGCGCGTACCCACCGGCAGCTCGTGCACCTTCAGGCGATAGACCTTGCCCTTGCTCGAGAAGAACAGCACGTACTCGTGCGTGGACGCGATGAACATCTCATCGATAACGTCGTCCTCTTTGAGGTTGACGCCCGACACGCCCTTGCCACCGCGCTTCTGGGCACGGTAGGCAGCCACCGGGATACGCTTCACATAGCCGGTGTGGGTGATGGTCACGACCATATCCTCGTCGGCGATGAGGTCCTCGACATCCAGGTCCTTCTCAACCTGGCTGATCTCGGTGCGGCGCTTGTCGCCGAACTTCTTGGAGATCTCGCGCATCTCTTCCTTGATGACGCCCAGGATCTTCTCCTCATGCGCCAGCAGGTCCTCGTAGTAGGCGATGGCGCGGCGCAGGCCGTCCAACTCTTCCTGAATCTTGTCGCGCTCCAGGCCGGTCAGGCGGCGCAACTTCATCTCGAGGATGGCCGTGGTCTGCTCGGGCGTAAAGCCAAAGCGCTCGATCAAGCGGCTGCTGGCCTCGGAGTCGGTCTGCGAGGAGCGGATGATGCTAATGACCTCGTCGATATGGTCGAGAGCCATAAGATAACCCTCGAGGATATGCGCGCGGGCGTGGGCCTTCTTAAGGTCGAAGCGGGTGCGGCGAGTGACGACGTCGACCTGGTGGTCGATGTAGTGCTGCAGCATCTCACGCAGGCTCAGGCATTTGGGAACGCCGTTGACGAGCGCCAGGTTGTTGGCGCCAAAGGTCGTCTGCAGCGAGGTGTACTTATACAGGTTGTTGAGCACGACCTGCGGAATGACGCCCTTCTTGAGCTCGATGACCAGGCGGATGCCCTTCTGGTTGGACTCATCGCGCATATCCGAGATGCCCTCGATGCGTTTGTCGTTGACGAGCTGGGCGATCTTCTCCTGCAGGGTGCCCTTGTTGACCATGTAGGGGATCTCGGTAAAGACCAGGCGGTTGCGGCCGGTCTTGGTAGACTCCACATGAGCCTTGGCGCGCACGGTGATGGAGCCGCGTCCGGTCTCGTAACTCTGTTTGATGCCGGCGCTGCCCATGATGATGGCGCCGGTGGGGAAGTCCGGACCGGGCATGATCTGCATGAGCTCGTCGACGGTGGCGTCGGGGTTGTCGATCAGGTAGCAGGTGGCCTCGATTGCCTCGGTGAGGTTGTGCGGGGCGATGTTGGTGGCCATGCCGACGGCGATGCCCTGGCTGCCGTTGACCAGCAGGTTGGGGAAGCGCGCAGGCAGCGCCACGGGCTCGGCGAGCGATTCGTCGTAGTTGGGCTGCCAGTCGACGGTATCCTTCTGCAGGTCGCGCAGCAGTTCCATGGCGGGCTTTGCCAGGCGGCTCTCGGTGTAACGCATGGCGGCGGCACCATCGCCATCGATGTTGCCGAAGTTGCCGTGGCCGTCGATGAGCGGTGTGCGCATGGAGAACCACTGCGCCAGGCGAACCATGGCCTCGTAGACCGCGGAGTCACCGTGCGGATGGTACTTACCGATAACTTCGCCGACCGTCCAGGCCGACTTCTTGTGTGGGCGGTTGGGGTAGATGCCGCTCTCGTTCATCGCGTACAGAATGCGGCGGTGGACCGGCTTTAGGCCGTCGCGCACGTCCGGCAGGGCGCGCGCCGTGATGACCGACATCGAATACTCGATAAACGACTGCTTCATCTCGCGACCGAACTCCGAAATCTGGAGCTGGCCGCCGTTGATGTCCTCGCCGGCCGAGGCGCCACGATCGACTTCGCCAAAGCTCTCCTCGAGCTCACCGTCGTCGTCTTCTTCCTCATCATCATCGGCATCGGGGTTATAGGCGTCCGAATCGCCGTCCTCGCCCTGCTCAGCACGGGCAAGCAGGCGTTTCAGATCATCGGGCATACCAGCGTCGCCGGCCTCGTCCATACCCTCGTTATTGTTGATATCGTCTGCCACGTTACCTCCTCTTAAGCGTCAAGGAATCGTGCATCATGTGCATGCTTCTCGATGTACTCGCGGCGATAGCCGACCTCGGAACCCATCAGCTCGCGCACGGCGCGGTCCGCCACCACGGCGTCCTCGATCGACACACGCTGCAGAATGCGGGTCTTTGGGTCCATCGTCGTCGAGGCAAGCTGTTTGGGGTCCATCTCGCCCAGGCCCTTGTAGCGCTGAACGGTGTAACCCTTGCGCTTCTTGGTAATCTTGCCGTCCTTGGCCTTGCCGTCCTCGTCGTTGTCGTCGGGGTTCAGGCCCAGGCTCTGGATGGTGTCGCGCAAGATCTCGTCTTCGGGCTGGCGGCCGTTGGGATACACGTAGTGGATCTTGTTGCGCACCTTAATGCCAAAGATGGGCGGGCAGGCAACATAGACGTAGCCGGCATCGATCAGCGGACGCATGTACTTGTAGAAGAACGTCAGCAGCAAGATGCGGATATGCGCACCGTCGACGTCTGCATCGGTCATGATGATGATCTTGTGGTAGCGAGCCTTGGTGATATCAAAGTCGCCGCCGTCGCCGGCGCTCGTCGTGACGCCGC
>USJB01000168.1 GCA_900554905.1 uncultured Collinsella sp.
TGCCCGCGGCGAGCGCCGAGGAAAACCCCCGGCGCGACAGCTCAACATTAAACGCACGCATCGCTAGCACGCCCCCTCGTTGGGCATCGACCAGGCGTGATGGTCGGTATGCAGCAGCTCCTCGGCCAGCGGCGAGAGCGGCGCGCCCAAAAACTCGCTGTAGCACGCCTGAACATCGGGATTCTCGTGCGAGAAGCGAATGTCCGCCTTCGCATCGAGGCCCCAGAGCACCTGGCCACGCTCGGCTGCCAGCTCGCAGCCGTCGTGGATGGGCTGACCGCCGCCACCGACGCAGCCGCCCGGGCATGCCATAACCTCAACGAAGTCATAGCTCACACGGCCGTCGCGAATCGCGTCGAGCAGGCGGGCGGCGTTGCCCAGTCCGTGTGCCACGGCGACGCGCACCTTGGTGCCATCGATATCGGCCACGGCCTCCTTCCAGCCGTCGAGTCCGCGCACATCGGTAAAGAAGTCGGCGTCGGGGTTCTTGCCCGTCACCAGGTAATAGGCCGAGCGCACGGCGGCCTCCATCACGCCGCCCGTGGCGCCAAAGATCACACCCGCACCCGTGCCAAAGCCTAGCGGCGTATCGAGTGGCTCCTCAACCAGCGTGTCCACGCTCACGTGGTTCGCGCGGATCATGCGCACCATCTCGCGCACCGTCAGCGCAACGTCCACATCGGGCGCACCGTCCTCGCCCACCATGCTCGGCAGCGCGCACTCGGCCTTCTTGGCCGTGCACGGCATAACGGACACCACGAACAGGCGCTCAGGCTCCACACCCAGCACCCTGGCGTAGTAGGTCTTGGCAATAGCGCCGAACATCTGCTGCGGCGACTTGGACGTGGACAGGCTGTCGACAAACTCCGGATAGCGCGCCTTCACAAAGCGCACCCAACCCGGGCAGCAGCTCGTGAACATGGGCCAGCCGCGGCTGTCGCCCTCGCCCTTGGCGGCGGCACCCAGGCGCTCGAGCAGCTCGGAGCCCTCCTCCATAATGGTGAGGTCGGCCGAGAAATCGGTGTCGAACACGTACTCAAAGCCAACGCGGCGCAGCGCACAGGCCAAGCGCTCGACGGTGGCCTCATCGCGCGGAATGCCGAGTTCCTCTCCCCAGGCGCTACGCACGGCCGGCGCAATCTGCACCAGCACGATCTTGTCGGGATTAGCAAGCGCGTCAAACACGGTCTCGGTATCGTCGCGCTCGCGCAGCGCGCCCGTCGGGCAATGCGTGATGCACTGGCCGCACGCGACGCAATCGGTCTTGCCGATCGGCGCACGCCCGCGGGTGCCCACGGCGGTATGCGTGGCGCGGTTGGTCAGGTCCCAAATCCCTAGGCCCTGCACGCTCTCGCACACCTTGATGCAGCGCATGCATTTAATGCACTTGTCGTTATCGCGGATGATGGGGAAATCGAAGTCCCAGCCCTCGCGCGCCAGGTGCTGCTCGTACGGCAGATAGAAGATGCCCAGGTCGTTGGCGATGGTCTGCAGGTTGCAGTTGCCGCTGCGCACGCAGCTCGTGCACTGCGAATCGTGCTGGGACAGCAGCAGCTGCACGTTGGTGCGACGCGCCTCGCGGGCCTTGGGGCTGTTGGTGCGGACCACCATGCCGTCGAGCACGTAGTTGTTGCAGGCGGCAACCAGCTGGTCGCAGCCCTCAACCTCGACCACGCACACGCGGCAACCGCCGATCTCGTTTAGATCGCGCAGGTAGCACAGGGTGGGAATCTGGATACCGACGGACTTGGCCGCGTCCAGGATCGTGGTGTGCTCGGGCACCACGACCTCGCAATTATCGATAGTGAGCTTGACCATGTTGAGTGCTCCGCTTTCGGTGTTGTCGCTGACAGTGGTTTTGTTGAGCCCTACCATTCCAGGTTCCTCCCTCCGCGGAACGCGCCAAAGCCAAAGTGGTCGCAACGCAGGCAGCGGCTTGCCTCCTGGCGTGCCTCCTCCTCGGTAAGGCCCTGCTCGACCAGATTCCAATCGTGGATGCGCTCGCCGGCCTCGCGCTCGCCCAGCTCGCAGCGGCCGCACTCGTGCTTGCCCTTAAACTGCACGGTCGGCAGCTCCACGTCGAGCTTGATCTTGTGGTCAAAGCCCAGGTAGCGGTCGATATTTGCCGAAGCAACGCGGCCGGCGTTGATGGCCCGGATGACGGTGGCGGGACCGGTCTGGCAGTCACCGCCGCTAAAGAGGCCATCGAAGTTGGGCACGGCGCCGTCCGAATCGGTGACGACGCAGCCCCACTTGCAGGCAACGCCCATCTCCTCAAACGGCTTGGAATCGATGTCCTGGCCAATGGCCACAAACACGCGCTCGCAGGGAATGACGCGCTCGGACGTGGCGGCGGCACGCGGGGCCGGACGCCCACGACGGGGCTCGCCGATAATCTGCGGTTGCACGCGCAGGCCGCTCACGCGACCGTCCTCGCCCGTCTCGATACCGAGCGGGGCCGTGAGCTCCAGAACCTCGCAGCCCTCGGCCTGGGCGCCGGCAATCTCGGCATCCTGGGCCGTCATATCGCAGATGCGACGGCGGTAGACGATGCTCACCTTTTCGGCACCGCAGCGCACGGCGGAGCGCGCCACGTCCATGGCCACATTGCCGCCGCCGATGACGCACACGCGCTGGCCGCTCAGGTCGGGCAGTTCGTCGTCGCCGATGGCACGCAGCATCTTGACGGCCGACTCCACGCCGGGCGCCTCTTCGCCCGGAAGGCCGAGCTTCTTATCGCTGTGGGCGCCAATGGCCAGGTAGACGGCATCGAACTCGTCGCGCAGGCGGGCAAGCTCCTCGCCGTTGACGGAGTGGTCGAGTTCCACGTCGATGCCGGCGCTCAAGATCCAGTCGATCTCGGCCTGCAGGCGCTCGCGCGGCAGACGGTAGCTGGGAATGCCATAGCGCAGCATGCCGCCCAGGTGGTGGCGCTGCTCAAAAATGGTCACCTTGTGGCCCATCACGGCCAGGTAGTAGGCGCAGGAAAGACCGGCCGGGCCGCCGCCGATCACGGCGACGCGCTTACCGGTGTTGTCGGCCACGCTGGGCTTGTAATCGTTGAGGTCGCTGTGCTCAACGGCAAAACGCTTAAGGGCAAGGATGTTCATGGGATCATCGACCATGCCGCGGCGACAGTGCATCTCGCAGGGATGTTCGCACACCAGGCCGCAAACGAGCGGCAGCGGGTTGTTCTTGCGGATGACCTTGACGGCATCGGCATAGCGGCCGGCCTCGACCAGCGAAATGTAACCGGGAATGTCGACGTGCGCCGGGCAGCCCGAGACGCACGGGACGCGGGCCTCGCGGTCAAAGCCACAGGAGTGCTCGCGGATGTGATGCTCAAAATCGTCGCGGAAGCCGCGAATAGCCGTGAGTGCCATGGCGCCAGCCATCAGCGCTGCGAGTAATCTCTTCTTCATGGGAAACCCTTCTTTGTTCAAATTTTACTTTTCACAGAACTTTTGCACTTCTGTTACTTCATCATTTTAGCAGTTAAAAGAGTTCAA
>USJB01000169.1 GCA_900554905.1 uncultured Collinsella sp.
GCACACAGTGTCGCCGATGCTAAAGATACCCGGATCGAACAGGCCCACGATATCGCCCGCGTACGCCTCGTCCACGATGGCGCGATCGTCGGCCATCATCGACGTGCCCGTGGCAAGCTTGAGTTTGTGGTTGCCCTGCACGTGGAAGGCATCCATGCCGCGCTCGAACTTGCCCGAGCAAATGCGCACAAAGGCGATGCGGTCACGGTGGTTCTTGTCCATGTTGGCCTGGATCTTAAACACAAAGCCGCTAAAGTCGTCGCGGCAGGGATCGACCGGTTCGCTGGTGAGCGTATCGGTATAGGCGCGCGGCGTCGGGGCCAGACGCAGGAACTCCTTGAGGAAGGGCTCCACGCCAAAGTTGGTGAGCGCCGAGCCAAAGAACGCCGGGCTCAGCTTGCCGCAGGCCACGGCATCCAAGTCGAGCTCGTCGCCGGCGCCATCGAGCAGCTCGATGTCGTCCATCAGGTTCTTATGGTTCTCTTCGCCGATGAGCTCGTCCATGGAGGGGTCGCCCAGCTCAGCCTCGACCTCGGCGACCTTCTTGGTGGCGTTGGCGTGACCGTCGCCCTCAAAGGCGATAACGCGACGGGTCTGACGATCGAACACACCGCGGAAATTGCGGCCGCTGCCGATCGGCCAGTTCATGGGATAGGTGTTGATGCCCAGAACATTCTCGATCTCTTCCATGAGCTCAAACGGATCGCGAGCCTCGTGGTCGAGCTTGTTCACAAAGGTGAAGATGGGAATGTGGCGCAGCGTACAGACCTTAAACAGCTTTTTGGTCTGGGCCTCGACACCCTTGGCGCCGTCGATGACCATGACAGCGGCGTCGGCGGCCATAAGGGTACGGTAGGTATCCTCCGAGAAGTCCTGGTGGCCGGGGGTATCGAGGATGTTGACGCAGGCGCCGTTGTAGGTGAACTGCAGCACCGAGGAGGTAACGGAGATACCGCGCTCCTTCTCGATGTCCATCCAGTCCGAGACGGCATGCTTGGCCGAGCTCTTGCCCTTGACCGAGCCGGCGGTCTGGATGCTGCCGGTATAGAGCAGCAGCTTCTCGGTAAGCGTGGTCTTACCGGCGTCCGGGTGGCTGATGATCGCGAATGTGCGGCGCGACGAGATTTCATCCGACAGGCTTGCCATGCGGATCCTTTCTTGCATTGAGTGCATTACGTCGTTGTAACCGCATTATTGTAGCCGCGAAATCCCGCTCTAGGGCACCTATCAGGACAAATTCATCAGTTGGGGCCTAGGGTAGCAGTCGATGGCGGCACTCCGCAGCAGTTTGTCTCGATCTGTAACATCTAGCAGCCAAAAACTTCTCCAGTTGTTACAGATTGAGACAACCAAATGGGGTCCGCCAGCAAAATCTCAATCTGTAACAGGTAGCCGTCCAAATCGGTTCCAGATGTTACAGATTGAGATGAATGAACGAGCGGACAATCCCTATTTGCCTCTTGCATAACTGTGCATAGTGTATATATACTGTGCTTACCGGTTATATACACGTGTAGCCCATCAGCTAAGGAGCCGCTGTGGACATCATCCTATCCAATTCGAGCGACAAGCCCATCTACGAGCAGATAACCTCGCAAGTCAAAGCTCAGATCTTATCGGGCACGCTCGCTGCAGGAGCCAAACTCCCCAGCATCCGTGCTCTCGCGAGCGACCTTGGCGTGAGCGTCATCACCACCAAGCGCGCCTACGCCGACCTGGAGCAGCTCGGGTTTATCTGCACCGTGCAGGGCAAAGGCTGTTTTGTCGCCGACGGCAACCAAGAGCTCTTGCGCGAAAACCAGCTCTGCCATATCGAAGAGCTGCTTGCGAAAGCGGCAAGCCAAGCCGAAACCCTGGGTGTCACGCGCGACAAACTGCACGAGATGCTCGACCTGGTAGCCCCCGAAACCATGCAGTAGCCATCTGCAAGAAAGGCTATACCATGCATAACCTTTTAGAACTCAAAGGCATCTCACGCCGTGTGAGCGACCGCTTTTCGCTGCGCGACGTCACGCTTGCCGTGGAGCCTGGCCAGATCGTCGGCTTTGTTGGTGCCAACGGTGCTGGCAAAACAACGGCGATTCGAGCTGCTCTCGGGCTTATAAAGCTCGATGCCGGCGAAGTGCACCTGTTTGGGCAGCACTGTGGCGCCGACGCGCCCGATGAAGCGCAGCGCTGCTTGCGCACTCGTGTCGGCCTCGTGCTGGACACATGCCCCTTCCCTTCCACACTCAAGGTGACCGAAGTTGAGGCACTCGTAAGCCCGGCGTACCCCACCTGGAGCCACGACACCTTCGCCAGCCTCATCGACCGATTTGGCCTCGATCCCAAGACAAAGGTCAAGGACCTCTCCCGCGGCATGGGTATGAAGCTGCAGCTCGCCTGCGCGCTCAGCCACAATGCCAAGCTGCTCGTTTTGGACGAAGCCACCGCGGGCCTCGATCCCATGGCACGCGAGGAGCTGCTTGATGAGCTGCTTGCCTTTGTCGCCGACGGCCAGCACAGCGTGCTGCTCTCGAGCCACATTACGTCCGACCTCGATCGCGCCGCCGACCGCGTCATCTGCATCGATAACGGCTCGATTGTGTTTGACCTGCCGCGCGAGGACATTACCGACCGCGCCGGCATCGCCCACTGCACCCAGGCACAGGCCGCCGAGCTTATGGCTTGCGTCGAAGGCGCCCGTGCCGCCCACCACGCCTATAGCGTGGACGTGCTCGTGTCCAACCGTCGCGAAACGCTCGAGGCCTTTCCCGAGATTCCCTGCGATCGGGCAACCATTGATGACTATCTGCGCCTCATGCTGAAAGGGGCTTCGAAATGAAACGCGCCTTTATGTCCGAGACCGCCATCGTTCGCACGCTCGCCCCGAGCATCGCGGGCGTCGGCCTGTTCATATTCGTCGTATTGACCCTTGCCAACGCGACAGACGGCGATTCCGGCATGAGCGCCGGCGCCTGCGCGGTCAGCGCCATGTCGCCCATCATGGTCATGAACTCGCTGGCCGGCTTCGACAATCAAAACGGATGGGAGCGTTATCGGGCAACGCTGCCTCTCACGCGCAAAGACATTATTTGCGCACGCTACCTGAGCATCATTGTCTTCTCGGCTGTCATGGCGTGCGCCGCCGCGCTTCTGAGCATCGTCTCCATCCCGCTATTCAACAGCGTGGGCATCCCCTCGACGGGACAGACGGTCTTTGAGATCGCTATAGCCTCGGCAGCATCGATGCTCATCTCCCTCATGATGGTGTTTTTGGCACAGCCGCTGTTCTTCCGATTTGGACACATGGAGGCACTGCGCCTATCCGTCGGCCTGTTTGCCCTGCTCTGGTGCCTTGCCATTGCCACGTTGAGCTCCTCCAACCCCATCAGCAACTGGCTCATGTCGATTGCCGGAGCGAATCCCGATCCCGCCGTCCTTGGCTGTCTGTGTGCAGGAATTGCAGTACTGGCGCTCGCACTATGTGCAATCAGCTGCGCTGTCAGCACC
>USJB01000170.1 GCA_900554905.1 uncultured Collinsella sp.
CACGCAAAGGAAAGCACTTAATGTGCTTTCCGTCTTGCGCAGGACTGTAGAGCAGGAAAGTTCATATGCGCCGCCCGGCTCCCGCGGCTCTCAGGGGCATCTCTCATGCAAAAACTTTTGTCGGGTAAAGTCCGAGGTCAGTGGCGTTTTATACCGAGAAATTCAAAAAAGTGAAAATTCATTACTTATTTGCGTTGACTTTAGGTAACTAAAGTTTCATACTCCTTTTCAACCACTGGGGGATGTGAACACGCACGGATCGTTCACATCATGATTGAAGAGGATTTCTTAGACATGTTCACGCATCAGCTAAACATTATCAGCGTAGTAATTATCTGATGCGGGTTAGCACATACAGCTAGCCCGTACGATAACGGGCGGCTGATGAAGATGAGGGCCGTCGAGCGCAACCGACGGCCCTCATTTTTTATGTCTGGGAAGTTCTTTTTAGAGGAGGAAATGTAATGAACGGAGTTTTGCTCATGGTTGTGGCCGCGGCGGTGCTCGCCTGCGGCTATCTGGGCTATGGCCGATGGCTGGCCAACAAGTGGGGCGTTGACAAAGAGGCCCTCACGCCGGCCAAGCGCATGAAGGACGGCAACAGCTTCTCGCCCGTTTCCGCCTTCACCGCGTTCTCGCACCAGTTCAGCTCGATCTGCGGTGCTGGCCCTGTTACGGGTACGATCGTCGCCATGGCCTTTGGCTGGCTGCCCGTCGTGCTCTGGGTCCTCGTCGGCGGCATCTTCTTTGGCGCCGTCCACGACTTTGGCGCCCTGTACGCCTCGATGAAGAACAACGGCAAGTCCCTGGCTCAGCTCATCGAGAAGTACATCGGCAAGACCGGCCGTCGCCTGTTCCTGCTGTTCTGCTGGCTGTTCTGCATCATTGTCATCGCCGCCTTCACCGACATGGTCTGCAAGACGTTCATGTTCACCCCGGCCGTTGACGCTTCTGGTGCCGCTACCGGTGCCATCGACTTCACCAAGTCCTATGCCGCCGGCTGCGCTGGTACCATCTCCATCCTGTTCACCTTCGTCGCTATCGCCTTTGGTTGGGCCCAGAAGAAGTTCAACCTCACCGGCGCTGCCGAGTTCATCACCGGCGTGGTCCTCATGGTTCTCATGTTCGCCGTCGGTATGCAGTTCCCGGTCTACCTGGATAAGTTCCAGTGGTTCGCCGTCGTCATGGTCTACCTGGTCTTCGCTGGCGCTATGCCCATCCAGATGCTCAAGACCCCGCGTGACTACCTCACTTCCATCATGATGATCGTCATGATCGTCTGCGCTGTCCTTGGCATCGTCGTCCTGGGCGTCAACGGTCAGGCCACTATCACCGCTCCGGTCTTTACCGGCTTCTCCACTGCCTCCGGCATGATGTTCCCGGTCCTGTTTGTCTCCGTTGCTTGCGGTGCTCTCTCCGGTTTCCACAGCCTCGTTTCTTCCGGCACCTCTTCCAAGCAGGTCGAGAAGGAGCAGGACGCCGTCAAGGTCGGTTACGGCGCCATGATCGTCGAGTCCTTCGTCGGCATCCTTGCCATCATCGTCGCCGGCATCATGTTCTCCGATATGAACACCGCCGGTACTGGCGCCCTCAACGCCGGTGTCGCTTCCACCCCGTTCCAGATCTTCGCCGCTGGCATCTCCCGCGGTATGCAGGCCTTCGGTGTTGACGGCACGCTCGCTACTGTCTTCATGACCATGAACGTCTCCGCTCTGGCCCTGACCTCGCTCGACGCCGTCGCCCGCATCGCCCGCACTTCGTTCTCTGAGTTCTTTGCCCAGACCAACGACGCCCTGGCCATCGAGTCCAAGGCCGGCTACATGAAGGTCCTCGGCAACCCCTGGTTCGCCACGGTTGTCACCCTGCTTCCTGGTCTCGCCCTCGCTTTTGGTGGCTATGCCAACATCTGGCCGCTCTTTGGTGCTTCCAACCAGCTGCTCGGCGGTATGACCATGATCACCCTCGCCGTGTTCTGCAAGTGCACCGGCCGCAAGGGTTGGATGCTCTACGTGCCCGTCGTCTTCCTGCTCTGCTGCACCTTCACCTCGCTGGTCCAGAGCGCCATGGGCTGCATGGCCGCTGTCCAGGCTTACGGCTTCTTCGGCACCATCCCGGCTACCGCCACCACGGCCGCCGTCTCCGTCGCCGCCACCAAGGGCCTGCAGCTCGTCTTTGCCGTCCTGCTGATGGTCCTGGGCCTCATCGTTGCCGTCAACTGCCTCAAGGAGTTCTTCGGCAAGGAGGCCGGTTCCATGCCCGACGAGGAGCCCGAGTGGTCCGAGATGGGCAAGGCCGAGTATGGCCGCGCTGCTGCTGCCGAGGCTCCCACCGACGCCGAGGCTGCCAAGGCCTAGTCAGCTTGATGGGCTAGCCGTTCCACCCATATGACTCGGAAAGACCGGGTCCGCAACGACGCGGACTCGGTCTTTTTTCATGCAAAAGCGGGCGACGCCCGAGTGTTCTCGCAGATGTTTTGCGTGGATAAGGGCGCGCGTTGTACCATATAGACGTATATGTGTACATATGAAAGGGGCCCCGTGGCCAAGACGGTATATTCCGATAACCAAAATAATGTCGATGCCCTGGCTGAACGTCTGAGCAGCCAGACGTCGCTTTCTGCCGAGCGTGCCAAGCTGGTTGCCTACGACCTGCTCTGCCGCAAGGCGCTCAAGATTAAGTCGAGTGCGCTGGCGCAAATTTTCCGCTCCGTCGATAAGGAATGTGACACCAAGGCGATGCGCGATGAGCTTATCGCGGCAAAAATCGTGACAAAGATCGAGGGTAGCGGCATTAACGGGCGCCCGGCGTTCTATACCATCAATGCCGAGATTCATGATGCCCAGGAGCAGCCTGTCGAGGATTCCGTTGAGGCGCCTGCTGCGGAAGAAGTCGCCCCGCGTGAGCATATCGATACTGACGAGCTGCTCGATGAGCATGTCGTGCGTGCCTTTACCGCCAAGGCGGGCCGAGGCGGCTTTGGCGGGGGCGGCAAGCGCGATGCGCAGCGCCGCGCCCAGCAGGAGCGCTTCCGTCGCGCCGTTGCTCGAAAGGGTGAGACGGATGCTGAGGCTCTTGAGACCGAGGTTGCTGCCGAGTTGCAGAAGCCCGCGAGGGAGCAAAAGCCCGTGGAGGCCCAAGAGCCCAAGCGTCGTCGCGGTGCTCACTTTAAGACTGCACAGCAGGATGCCGCGCGTGAGGTTGAAGAGTCTTCTGAGGTTGCAGACGATGTTGAGGAGTCTGCCAAGAAGGCTCCGGGTTCGTGTCGTCCCGGCCGCGGTTTTGCGGGACGTGCGCATCCCGTAAGGCGTCAGGAGAAGAGCGAACCGGCTTCGACCACTCAGGGCGAGAAGGACGAGAAGGCCGTTGAGCCGGTGGCTCGCGAGCAGCAGCCTTCCGAGTCGCAGCCTGCGGCTGACACCGAGGTCAAAGCTCAACAGTCCGCTGATAAGCAGGTGGGGGAGAGCGCCTCAAGCAAGCC
>USJB01000171.1 GCA_900554905.1 uncultured Collinsella sp.
AAGACGGAAAGCACATTAAGTGCTTTCCTTTGCGTGCGGAACTCGCGACAAACTTCATGCCCTCCGGTCCGCCCCGGGAGCCAGGTTAACTAATTCGGGCCCGGCATTCAGAAAAGTCAGTGCAGCAAAATGGCGATGCAGATGGTGCGAACAAGAAAGGGGCACGTTGCTGAAACGTGCCCCTTAAGTTGCGGTGGAATATGGACTGTTTTTGGCTGTTGAGGTGTTATTTAGTCCGTATTTCACCGCAACTGAGGGGTGGGATGTGGGGTTAACGCTCGTAGATGAGGTTGCCTGCCAGGTAGGTGGTCTGAACCTTGGTAGCCTGGAGCTCTTGGGGGTCGATGGTGAGTGGGTTTTGATCCAGGACTACCAGGTCGGCGTATTTGCCGGGTTCCAGGCTGCCGAGGTTTTGCTCGTCGCCCGCTGCGTACGCGCTGCCCAGGGTGTAGTTGCGCAGGGCTGTTGCTGCATCGATGCGCTCGCTCGGCAACCAGCCGCCCTCGGGCCAGTGGCTTTTGGGGTCCTGGCGCGTGATAGCCGTGTAGAGCACGTTCATGCTGGTAACGGCCGTGATGGGGCTGTCGGTACCAAAAGCTTGGCGGATGCCGCGCTGCTTATAGGTCGCAAACGGCCACATGATGCGGCTGCGTTCCAGGCCCAGGTCGCGCTCCGGGCCACCCGGGTCGAGCGTGATGTGGCAAGGCTGGCTCGAGGCAATGACGTTGAGCTTGCGCAGACGATCGATGTCCTGAGGCAGCAGATTCTCCAAATGCTCAAGCGTATTATGACCGTGCTGGGGCAGGCCGTAGAGCTCTGCCGCCTCCTCAAAGATATCGAGTGCAGCATGGATGGCACCGTCGCCGATAACGTGGATGCGCACGGTGTGGCCGCGCTCGGCTGCCGCCAGAACCAACTTGCGCATGCGCTCGACAGGAACCGTCAGGCGACCCTGGTCGCCCGGGAAGCGCGGATTGGTATAGGGCTCGGTGAGATATGCCGTGTGTTCACTCGACACGCCATCGAAGAACTGCTTAAAACCCGGCGCCGAAAGCAGCGCGTTGTTCGCGTAACGTACCTGGAGCTCTTCTAGACGCGACTGGTCATCCAACAGCGTGGGGAACAGATGGGCACGAATGCCCAGCCTACCGGCTGCCTGCAGCTTGTCGTAGACATCGTCGCGAATAAAGTCGCAGCCCGGCATGGGCATGAGCGACATATCGCAGATTGAGGTGATGCCTTGCTCGGCCATACGCTTCATCTGGTCGCCGTAAGCGCTCGCGATGCGGTCCTCGCCCAGCCATTCCAGGCAGCGCGGCAGCAGCTGCATAGCAGCTGCCTCGTGGGCAATACCCGTAAGCTCACCGTTTGAGTCTTTGTCGTAACTGCCACCCGCCGGAGGCTCGCTGTCACGCGTCACGCCGAGGGCTTCGAGTGCGCGGCTGTTGAGCCACAGCGTATGCCCATCGCCCGAATACATAACACAGGGGCGACCGGGGAAGGCGGCGTCGAGGGAGGCCTTGGTAGGATGCTCGGGCGGATCCCAGCGGTAATCGCGCCAGCCCTGGGTCACGACCCAGGCGTCGTCGGGCAGGCCCTGGGAAAACTCGAGCGCATGCTGCACCAGTGCCGCCTCGGACGTACCCATATCCATGAGCATGTACGGCGAGGAGCCGACCGAGGTATGGAAGAAGTGCAGATGAGCGTCATGGAAACCGGGGCAGACAAACTGCTCGCCGTAGTCGATAACCGGCGTGGCGGCAGGCGCGGCGGCAATCACGTCATCGGGCGCACCGACTGCGACGATACGGTCGCCTGCGATGGCAATCGCCAGCTCGCGGGCGGTATCGACGCCGTCTTGCGCGGTAAAGACGTTCTTGGAGTGAATAATCCGATCGATATGTCGCATGGGCATCCCCATCTCTGGCAGGTAATTCAACACCCCCGAGTGTACTCCCCCGTCTCGGTTACAAAATGCCAAGCGGCAAACGGCAACTTTACCAGCCCTAGCGGCAGGTGGCATACTGGAGAAAGCCTGTACGATTTTGCGATCAACCCAGCAAGGAGCAAATCGACCATGACGAAGACCAAGGCACAGCAGATTATGGCGGCGACCGAGGCTCGCGCGGCTGACGACGTCACCGCAGCCATCCAAGATATCGCCGCCGAGTTTGAACCCTACATCATCAAGCAGCGCCGGCACTTCCATAAGCACCCGGAGTTGAGCCTTGCCGAGGAGCGCACGACTTCCGACATCGCCAACCAGCTCGACGCCATGAATATCCCCTACGAGCGTCCCCTTAAGACGGGCCTGGTGGCGACCCTTCGCGGCACCGCGCCCGACGCCTATCGCGAGGACGGCACGCCGCGCCGCCGCATCCTGCTGCGCGCCGATATCGACGCCCTGCCCGTCACTGAGCAGACCGGCGAGGAGTTCGCCAGCGTCAATGAGGGCTGCATGCACGCCTGCGGTCACGACTGCCATATCGCCATGATGCTCGGCACGTTGCAGATTCTGCGCCACATGACCGATGACATCCACGGCGAGATTCGCATCGTATTCCAGCCCAGCGAGGAAAACGGCCAGGGCGCCAAACTCATGATTGGCACGGGTGTGCTCGACGGCGTCGATGGCGCCTACGCCGCGCACATCTGGAGCGAGGTCGACGCCGGTACCGTAAGCTGCGAGCCCGGCCCACGCATGGCAAACACCGACTGGTTCCGCATCGACGTCCGCGGCACCTCGTGCCATGGCGCCATGCCCCAGCGCGGCCACGACGCCGTTATGGTTGCCGCCGAGATTGTCAACGCCCTGCAGACCATCGTCTCGCGCGAGATTAGCCCCTACGAACCCGCCGTCATCACCGTCGGCGAGCTGCACGGCGGCACCGCGCGCAACGTTATCGCCGGCACGGCGTACCTCGCCGGCACGGTGCGCACCTATGGCGACAAAACGCATGAGGAGATGCCCGAGCTTATGCGCCGCATCGTGGAGCACACCGCAGCAGCGCTAGGCGCCGAGGCCGAACTCACCGACTACACCATCGCCAACTACAAGGTCGAAAACGATGCCGCCTCGAGCGAGCGCTGCCGCCAAGCTGTGCTCAAGTGCCTGGGCCCCGCAGGCGAGGGCCATTACCGCGGCACGCTTTCGGGCGAGGACTTCTCGGAGTACCTGCGTCGCGTGCCAGGTGTGCTCGCCTTTGTCGGCGCGCGCAATCCCCAGATCGGCGCCACCTATGCCCAGCACTCCTGCTTCTATAAGATCGACGAGAGCGTGCTCGCCAAGGGCTCCATGGTAGCCGCTCAGTATGCCATCGACTTTTTGGCCGAGCCCACGCAAGAAGAGCTCGACGGCCCCACGATCGCCGCGGTTGCCGAGACCAATCCCGACCTGGCAGCCAAGCTGCGCTCCGCCAAGGCAACGGCCGCCGAGGCCCGCGACGCCATGCACGACGCCCGC
>USJB01000172.1 GCA_900554905.1 uncultured Collinsella sp.
CCACGAAGGTCCGCGACAAGCGCGCAGACAAACACGGCGCCAATCGCCAGCGCGGGCCAGATGCGTTCACGGCGCACGCGTCGCGCGATGTCATAGAGGGCGAGAGGCACAAACGGCACAAACGGCGGCACGAAGACGGCCGCGATGATGTAAGCGTAGCTCGCGGTCTCGCTTGCGCGTCGCGTGCGTTCCTCCTGTGCGACCTCGGCCAGCGAGGTGGCAATAACGCCAAGGCAAAACGCCGCGACCAGGCGAGCGTCCACAGCAAGACCCATGGCGGCCGCAATACAGCACGCCAGCACGATCGATTTGTCGAAAAGCCTGTTCATACGGGTATTGTACGCGAAGCCGCGCGTGGTGGAGGGACCGCCTGCGCAACCGTGACATTCCTCCCGCGCGACAAAGCGGGGGCGTCAGCGTGCCGCACGACCAAGACCCTCGCACTCGTGACACAGCTCACTGGTGCGCGCCGGCGGCTCCTGCGATGATGCAATCGTACCGGGCCGCAATCAACAGAAGGGCCGCCTCATGACAGACATCGTCCACGTCGAAAATCTCGTCAAGCGCTACGACGATCTTATCGCGCTCGACCACTTTAATCTGAGCATCGCCCCCGGCGAGATCTTTGGCCTGCTGGGCCCCAACGGCTCGGGCAAGACCACGTCCATCAACTGCATTCTGCAGCTGCTCGCCTACGACAAAGGCACCATCGAGCTGTTCGGTGAACCCATGACGCCCGCCCGCTATGACCTCAAGCGCCGCATCGGCGTGGTCCCGCAGCAAGTTGCGGTGTTCGACGAGCTCACCGTGCGCGAGAACATCGACTATTTCTGCAGTCTCTACGTCAACGACCGCAAGCGCCGCCGTGCGCTGGTAGACGAGGCGATCGACTTTGTCGGGCTGGGCGACTTTGCTAAGTTCCGCCCTGGCAAGCTCTCGGGCGGCCTGGCGCGTCGTCTCAACATTGCCTGCGGCATCGCGCACAAGCCCGAGCTCATCTTTTTTGACGAGCCCACGGTGGCGGTCGACCCGCAGAGCCGCAACGCCATCCTGGAGGGCATCTGCCGCCTGCGCGACGAAGGCGCCACGGTGGTGTATACCAGCCATTACATGGAGGAAGTCGAGCAAATCTGCAGCCGCATCATGATCATGGACGGTGGCCGCGTGCTGGCGCAGGGCACCAACGACGAGCTCAAGCGCATGATTCAGATGGGCGAGCGCGTGACGGTCGAGGTCGGCGCCGTCGAGACCGCCACGGTCGAGCGGCTGCGCGCCCTCGAGCACGTGCTTTCGGTTGAGCTGTCCGGCGGCGAGCTCGTCTGTACCTGCGAAGCGAGCCCGCACAATCTGGTCGACATCCTCGACACGCTGCGCGCTGCCGACGTGGCGCTCGGCCGCGTGTGGAGCGAGCCGCCGACCCTCAACGACGTGTTCCTCGAGATCACCGGCCGCGAGCTGCGCGACTAGGGGGCAGCCATGTTCAATACCATTATCATTACGGTCAAGACGCTGCTGCGCCGGCCGAGCACGTGGGTTTGGGGCGCTCTCTTTCCCATCGCGCTTTCCACGATGTTCATGTTTATGTTTGCGAACCTCAGCTCCGACGACAAGATCGACCCGGTGCCAGTGGCCGTCGTAGCGGATGAGGCCTGGGACGCCTCGACCTTTAAGGATGCGGCGGCTTCGCTTGCCAAGGAAGGCGACGACCAACTGCTCGAGATCCACGAGTGCGACGACGCAGCCGATGCGAACCGTGCGCTCAAGGCCGGCGAGGTCGCGGGCATCTATACGGTCGACGATGCGGGCACGCCCAAACTCACGTTGCTTTCGAGCTATGACAGCTCTCGTGCGTCGTCGGTGCTCACCGACCGCAGCATCCTTGAGACGGTGGCGAGCTCGTATACGCAAAATGCCGAGCTCATGCGCCAGATTGCCCAGGACAATCCGGCGGCGCTCGCCGACCCGGAGGCGGTTGCGCGCGCCCTGTCGCTCGAGGGCGGCACCCGCCGCGTAAGCCTGACACGCACCACGCCCGATGGCACGGTCATCTACTATTACGCGCTTTTTGGCCTGGTCGCGATGATGTCTGCCGAGTTTGCCGCCTTGAGCGTCGTCGACCTGCAGCCCAATCTGTCCGGCCTTGGTGCACGTCGCTGCGTGGGCGGTCTTTCCAAGACAGCGTCGCTGGCCGGCATCTTTGTCGGCTCGTGGCTGGTCTCCTTTGCCTCGATGACGATCGCGATCGGCTACGTGCGCCTGGTCGTGAGCGTCGACTTTGGCGGGCGCGAGGGGCTGTGTCTGGTGGGTGGCGCCGCTTCCGCGCTTGCCGCCACGGGCCTGGGGCTCTTTGTGGGCACGCTTCCCGTTAAGGGCGGCAAGGCGTCCAAGTCCGGCATCCTCACGGGCTTTGCTACCACGTGCGCCCTGTTCGCCGGCCTCTACGGCGAGCCGGCGATGGCGCTTGCCGACGACGTCGCCCGCGCCTGTCCGGCCGAGTGCTGGCTCAATCCCGTCAAGCTTATCTGCGACATGTTCAACCGTCTGTATTTCTTTGAGGACCTGGGGCCCTTTGCCGTCCGCGCCGGCGCGCTCGTCCTGATGGCCCTGGTGTTTGTCGCCGCCGCTACGCTGATCTTTGGAAGGAGCCGCTATGAGCACCTTTAAGACCGCGCTTCGCATGGCGCTCGCACACCCGTTCTACCTGCTCATCTATACGGTGTTCATCTCGCTCATGGGCGTATTCATCGCGGCATCGGTGAGCTGGAACTCGTCGCAGCTCACCGAGTACAAGCCCTATGATGCCAATGTGATCGTGGTCGACCGCGACGACAGCGACCTTTCGCGTGCGCTTACCAAGCATCTAGGTTCGCGGTTTGACCTGGTCACGGGCGTCGGCGACGACACGTACGACCTTGCGGACGCGCTCTCCAAGAGCAACAGCGCCAAGGGCAGCGCCGACTGCGTGTTCTTTATCCCGGAGGGGTTTGAGGACGACCTCGTTGCAGCCGCCCGCGTGGGGGAGTCCCTGCCCAAGCTCGATGTGACCTACGGCGCCGGCACCATGGCGGCGGCGCTTTCGTCTGCCGAGGCCTCGCGCTGGATCTCGCTCGCGGGCGCTGCGGCGGCGCTTGAGCCCGCCGCTTCTAACGGCAGCGTCGCCAAGGCCGCCGAGCATGCCGCTGCAAAGCGCGCGGAGGTCCAGATCGAGCAGGTCAAGGTCGACTCGACTGCTGCTGCCACGCTCGAGTCGTACTTCAACTTTGGCGCGTACGCGATTATCTCGTCGGTCATCGTGTCGGTGGGGCTGGTGTTCTCGGGCATGAACGAGCCCGAGCGCGTGCGCCGCATGGAAGCCGGCCCGCTCTCCGAGCGCCAGCGTTCACTCGCCGTGTTCGCGGCTGCCGCGGTGCTCACCGTCTGCATTTGGCTCGTGTCGAGCATGATGGG
>USJB01000173.1 GCA_900554905.1 uncultured Collinsella sp.
CGGAGAATTCGGCGTTGGAGAGCATCTCCCACTGGATGGTCGCGATCTCGGGATCCATGCCGTGACGGATCTGGAAGGTGTGGATCTCGGTGTTGCGGTTGGAGCCGATGGCATAGGCGCCGTCGGTGTTGGCGTTGAGGCCGGCGACATTTTCGCCGCGAGCGGCGAAGGAACGAATCATCTCAAAGGTGTTCCAGTCGGACTTGCCGGGCTGGAAGAACAGCGGCTGCATCTCGTGGACCAGGGCGCCGGTCGTGGCGCGAGCATCTTCGCGCTCGTCTTTCACGATTTCGTAGTCAGTGCCTTCAGCCAGCGGGGCCATGAAGTAATCGCGACCCTGGATATAGCGCGACCACTGGTGCATACCGGCCTCGCCGATCTCCTCGCCGTAGGTCTTGGCGACGTCGAACTTGCCGTCGGTGTACTCGGCAAAGCCCTTCTCCTTAGGCATGGACTCGATGCCCTCGGAATGGAGACAGTTCTCGGTGTCATCGAGGTCGACGTTATAGGTGAGGTTGCCGATGTTGGGGTTGAGCGAGGCGATGTCATCGGCGAGCTTCATAGCAATCCACTGATGGCCGGAAAGCGCGGCGAACAGCCAGGTCTCGGTGCTGTCGGCGATGATGATCTGGTCGTTGGTGCAGACGCCTTGATCATCGATCAGTCTGCCGAGAAGCTCGACGCCCTCGCGGGCCGTGGCGCTCTCGCCCAGGATGATGCTGCCGTAACTGTACTCGCCCAGACCCACTTTCTCATCGATGTGGTCTGCTGCATCGGCCTCCTCGTTATAGGAAGTGCTTAGCGTGGCAGAGCAGGAGACGCCCTTCTCGTTGATGCCTGCCTCGGAATATGCGTCGTAGCGATCTTCCCACTGCGAGGGGTTGTCGCGAACGAAGGTGTAGCGGTAGGTTGCGCCCTTGGACTTGTACTCAAAACCGGACTCGACCGAGGTGTACTCGTTGCCGTCCTTGTGTGCGGGCTCAATGCCAAAGTGCTTGACATAGCGCGGACCGAAGTCCTCGGAACGGCCATAGTACGTGTTGCCGTCTGCCGTGAGCTTGCTGCCCATGTAGATCTGGGTGCAGGCGAGTGCCGAAGTCGGCATGGCCATGATGGCCGTTGCTCCAAACGCAAGGCCGCAGCCGAGCTTTTTGAGCGTGTTGACAGGATGAGTAAACCTCATGATCCCTCCCAACCGTTGAAACCCCGCGGAACCGTGCAGGATTTCAGCTAATAAATACATCTATTAGCCTATCGGAAGTCTAAATAGTATTCATCTATTTCGATGAAATACTCGATGAGCGTCCTAAAATATGCGATGAGCGGACAAGAATACTCATTATCTAGCTTTAGTTAAATAAAGACGCCCTGCAATTACTGTACCTGAATAAAGTGCCTTGAACGGGGCACAAAGAAAAATCCCCCGCTGTCGTGCAAATGCATAAACAACAGGGGAGACGATAATTGGATGAATATCATACCAATGTGGAATTACTTCTTCCGGCGGTGGATCACGTTAATCGCATAGCCGACGAGCATGGCTAGAACGATGACGATAAAGCCAATCAGGGGGTTGTCGTTCATGGGGTCCTCCTATTTTCCGAGCGGGGAGAATTCGTCGACGATGAGGTCGAGGCATTGCGGAAGCGCGCGGGCTCCAAAGACGCCCGAGTTGCTGGAGATGATCTCGCCATCGAACTGCATGCCCAGCGACGGCGTGCAGGTGATCTTGGCTTCCTTGGTCTGGATGATCTTGAACTGCGGACGGCCGAGCACCTTGCCGGCGGGGTCGAGCGCGGCGGTGATCACAGTGGGCAGGAGCTGGACGGTTTTTACGGGCTCGATGACCGCGATGTCGACCATGCCGTCGTTCATGCGGCAATCGGGGAACAGGTTGATATCGTTTTGAATGACCGAGGTGTTGCCGGCCATGCAGCAGATGCCATCGAGCTCCTCGACAATGCCGTCATGCTCAATCGTAAAGTGCGCCACCGTGGGATTGGGCGTGGCGAGCGCGGAGAGGAAGTAGGCGATCTCGCCGATGTCGTTTTTGGTGGGGGCGGCCTTCATCATGATCTCGGCGTCGAAGCCCGAGCCGGCGATGATGATAAAGCCGTGGCGCTTCTCGTTGCCGTTCTCGTCGAGCCAAAAGAGCTCACCCATGTCGACTTTGACCGTGCGACCGGCACGGCAGGCCTTGGCGAGCGCCGCTGCCTCGGGGGCATTGCCGATGTTGTTGAAGAACAGGCAGGCTGTGCCGGAGGGGAAGACGAGCGTGGGGACACCGCACCCGCGCATCTGGTCGAGCACGTTGGAGACGGTGCCGTCGCCGCCCGAAACGACCACGCGATCAAACTCGCGCACGTCTGCCACGGCGTCCTCGGGTTCCATGCCATCGCCGATAAAGCGCATCACGACCTCGTCGCCGCCCTGCGCGAGGGCGTGCGTGAACGCGTAGATTTCATCTGAGCTGGGGCCCGATGCCGGGTTGTGGATGATAAGGCAGCGCATACTTACGTTCCCGTTCTGTGACTAACCGAGTATAGTTGTAAGGCAATGCCGATATCCTACCCGTGTTTTTCGGGCCTAACCTTATTCGATGGGTTGATATGTACATTTCCACACATCAGGCTCTACTCGACTTTTGCCAGCGCGCCCGCGAGTTCGACGCGATTGCCGTCGATACCGAGTTTTTGCGCGAGCGCACGTTCCATCCGCGTCTATGTTTGGTTCAGATTGCCACCCCTGCCGAGAGCGTCGCGGTCGATCCTCTGGTGATCGACGACCTGTCGCCGCTGGCCGAGCTTATGGGCGATGAGAGCGTGACCAAGGTGTTTCACGCTTGCTCGCAGGATATGGAGGTTATGCTCCATACCGTGGGCGTGCTGCCGCGTCCCATTTTTGACACGCAGGTGGCCGCCGCCTTTTTGGGCGAGCGCCAGCAGATTTCCTACGGCGCGCTCGTGCAGACGTTTTGCGGCGTCTCATTGCCCAAGACCGAGTCACTGACCGACTGGTCGCGCCGCCCGCTGACCGATAAGCAGATTGAGTATGCGATCGATGACGTCAAGTACCTGATCGTCGCCTATACCGAGATGATGAGTCGCCTGCGCGAGCTGGGCCGGGTGGACTGGGTGCTCGACGAGCTGCGCCCGCTGGCCGACGAGTCGCACTACCGCGCCGATCGTCACGAGGCATTCCGCAAGGTCAAGCGCATCAACTCCTGTAGCCGCCACCAGTTGGGCATCGCGCGTGAGCTTGCCGCTTGGCGCGAGGACCGCGCCGAGCGCCGCAACATCCCGCGCAAGTGGGTCATGTCCGACGATACGCTGCTGGCCCTGGTTAAACGTAATCCCGTTCGTGTTGAGGAGTTCCGCAGCATTCGCGGTACCGACCAGCTGGGGGAGCGCGACGTGGACGGCGCACTCATGGCCATTAAGCGCGGTG
>USJB01000174.1 GCA_900554905.1 uncultured Collinsella sp.
ACGACGCCCATAGGAACGACCATCCACAGCGCCTCGTCCTGCGCCGTCACAAACTCCAGCTCAAACGGGCGGTTATAGACGTACTCATCCACCACGTATTTGGCAACGTTAAAGCCACTATTAGTGACATAGTAATTACTGCGGCCCTGACGCGTGTTGAAGTCGAAGAACTTAAACGAGCCATCGCGCTCGTCGTACTTGACGTCGAAGTTGGAGAAGCCCGTAAACTTAAGGTCCTCAAGCAGCTTGCGCACGCCACCCATGAGCTCGTCGTTGGGCTCGGTAATGATACAGGCATGGTTGCCGACACCGTGGGGCTGATGCTCCTCGAGCAGCACGTGACCCAGGCACATCATACGAACCTTGCCGTTGCGGTCGGAATAACTGGTAAGCACGCGCATGTACTCGTCGTTGCCGGGCACGCGATCCTGCAAGATCAGATCGTCGGTGTAGCCGCTGGCATACGAATCGCGAATGACCTGTTCCAGCTCGGCGCGGTCGGCAATCACATAGGCCTTCTTCTGGCCCTCGAACTCGTGCTGCCACCACATGATGCCGTCAGAAGGCTTCAGAATCATCGGGTAAGGAAAATCGATCTGGTCGAGCACTTCGGCAGGCGCCTCACCCTGGGCATTGAGCATCGCCTTGGTAAAGGTAAACGTGTGCGGATAGGGCACGCCATGCTTCTCGCACAGCTCGTAGAAGATCTCCTTCTTCTGGCACTGCTCGAGCATGCTGTAGGGCGCGTAGGGAGCGACGATGTTATCCGCCAGCTCATGAGCATCCTTGGCTTGAGCCACGAGAGCGACATAGTTGTCGCCACAGCCCACAAGGACAATCGTCTTGTCGGCATGCGCTTGGGCAATGCCGTTGACGGTTTTGAGCATCACGGGCATGGTGTCGATATCCACGTTGGGCGTGTAGTCGATAATCTGGCTGCGGTACGCGGGACCCGTCTGATACTTGCCAAAGACCAGACTCTTGACCTGGTACTCCTCGTAGAAGGCACGCGCCACCGAATAGGCGTTGATGTCGCCGCCGAGCACCACGGGAATGAACTCGCGCTCTGTAAATTGCAATGCCATGGAAACTTCCTATCATGAACTGCCCACACAATGGGCGGTCTTTGCGCAACTGAATTATTCTAGCGTGCCAAGCCGCCGGCGCCCAAAGCTCCACCGTATCTATGGCAATCGACGTAATCGTCCAGCACGAAGGCCAGCACGAAGACGGCGCTCACCGTTGTATGACAATGGGCAATGAACCTACCATTGTTGTAGGATTCAACATGTAGCCCGCCCCGTCGAAAGGTGCACCGTGCCCCAGGCTCATCCGATCAACAACCCCATCATTGACGCCGCAAAGCGCGAACTTGCGGATCGTGCCCAGACGGCAGCTCCCCTACGCACCGCAAACGATGCTTACAACGGGCCTGCCCGCATCGTCTCAATCAACACGTCGGAGCACAAAGGCACGCGTAAGTCACCCGTCGCCGACGGGCACGACACCGTCATCGAGCAGTTTGGCCTCGCCTCCGATGCGCACGCCGGGCATTGGCACCGCCAGGTTTCCTTTTTAGCTGCAGAGTCTATCCAGACGGCGCAGGCGCGCGGGCTCGATGTGCACGAGGCCGACTTTGGCGAGAACTTCACAACCCAGGGCATCAACCTGCTCTCACTCCCCTTGGGCACGCAGCTCAAGATTGGCAACGATGTCCTGGTCGAAATCAGTCAGATCGGCAAGGTCTGCCACACCCGCTGTGCCATCTACTATCTCGCCGGCGACTGTATCTTTCCCCACGAGGGCGTTTTTGGCGTGGTACTAAAGGGCGGAGAGGTCTACGCCGGCGACGATATCCAGGTAATCAAACTCGGCGACGGCACCTGTTCGTTCACCCCCGCCGAGGCCCTCGAAGAGATTGAGCAGGCTCGCCAGAAGGGCACGCTGTAGTTATAAAACCCCACGTTGAGATAGCTTTTACAGCCCAAAACTCCTCTCAAACAGGGCTCTGTAACGTTAAAGTTGAACTCTATGGTTTCTCAACAATTCATCATAACTGCAGGTCAAAGCCAAAGCCTCAAGTTCAACTTGACCCTTTGGAACCTTTAAGGTTCAAGTTGAGGTCGAAAGCAGTAGTAGAATACACCTCGACCAATAACCTACGATTGATTGCAGAGGGACTGGATGCAGCATTCGAATCATCGCACCGCAGCGCTCATTGCGTCGAAGCCGGCTCGTATCATCACGAGCGCCGCGTTTGCCGTTGCGCTGACGGCCACGCCGATGCTCTCCCCCGTTGCGGCGTATGCCGCCTCGCAGGCAACGCAGGATCAGCTTTCCGCCGCTCAGAAAAAAATCGAGGACGCCACGAGCGCCTACAACGACGCCCGCACCAAACTCGATGACCTGCAAAAGCAGATTGACTCCAATGAGGCAAGCATCGAGGAAATCGAGGCCAAGCTTCCCGAGCAGCAGGCCAAGGCAAGCTCCGCCATGCGCGATCTGTATAAGTACCAGAAGGGCACCAGCCCCATCGTGAGCTTCCTTGTGAACACGCAAAGCCTGGGTGACTTTATCACCACCTGCAAATACACCAACCAGATCACGAGCTCAAGCGTCGACGAGATCGAAGAGCTCAATAACATGCAAACCGAACTCGAGCAGAACAAGGCCGAGCTCCAGCAGGCCAAGTCACAGCTTGAGGCAGAGCAGAAAAACGCCGAGGATGCGCTGGCGCAGGCCCAGCAGCTCCGCAGCGAGGCACAGGCAAAAGCCGAGCAGGAAAATGCCGCCGAGCTTGCCAAGCTTGAGGCCGATAAGGCCGCTGCCGCCGAAAAGCTCTCGGGCGAGGGCGTAAGCGGCAGCAATTCCAGCAGCCAGGCCACCAACACCAACACCACCATCGACACCACGGTGAACAACACCAATACCGGTAGCTCCGATTACGATTCGTTCATTAATGAGTGGACGAGCCGCATCGACAACTACCTTGCCGGTTCCCCCATGGCAGGCCAGGGCTATAACTTTGCCGTCGCCGCTTGGAATACCGGTGTCGACCCCCGTTGGTCCCCCGCCATCGCCTGCATCGAGAGCACCAAGGGCGCTTATTGCGCCAATTCTTACAACGCCTGGGGCTGGAGTGCACGTGGCGGCGGTTGGCGCAGCTTTGGCAGCTGGAGCGAGGGCATCTCCGCTCACGTTGCCTATCTGGGCGCCAACTACGGCTCCACCCTTACCCCGGCAGCAGCCAAGAAGTACTGCCCGCCCACGTGGCAGGACTGGTACAACAAAGTCGCCGCTCAGATGAACCGCATCTAAGTGCAACTGCAAAGGGCCCCAATGGGGCCCTTTTCTTTTAGGTAGCGGAGGTATCGACGACGCCGGTCGCATTGGCAACCGCGACTATGACGATCATGCATAGGAGCAGCACACCCAATGCCTTG
>USJB01000175.1 GCA_900554905.1 uncultured Collinsella sp.
CGCGGTGGGAAGTTTTGACATCTTTGACGCGACCCTGCCCGCGCTGCCCGTGCTGGAGCCGGGCAAGCTGGTGATGGAGGTCAAATTTACGGAGTTTTGCCCGCAGCTGGTGCGCGATATGGTGCCGCCGGGCGCGGCCGAACTCACGGCGGTCTCTAAGTACTGCCTGTGTTATGACAAGACCGCCTACCTGCGCGGATTTAATTACTGGGAATCGGATTTTGAGAACCGAGGGGATATTTAGACCATGAGCACCAGGGACTTTTTTAAGAACTCCGTCTTGGAGGCGTTTGGCCAGGTCGACCCTGCCAAGATCGGCCTGTCGCTGCTCGTGGCGCTCGCCATGGGCATCCTGATCTATTACGTGTACAAGCGCTTTTTTACCGGCGTGGTGTATTCGCGCAGCTTTGCCGTGACGCTCGTGGGCATGTGCGTGCTCACCTGCATGGTCACGCTCGCGATCTCGACGAACGTGGTCATCTCGCTCGGTATGGTCGGTGCTCTGTCTATTGTCCGCTATCGTACGGCGGTCAAGGACCCGCTCGACCTGCTGTATCTGTTTTGGGCTATTACCACGGGCATTACGGCCGGCGCCGGCATGTATGCGCTCGTGGGGCTCACAGCGGTGGTGATCGTGGCCATGATTGCCGGTTTTGCGAGCCACCAGGAAAAGTCGCGCGTGTACATGATGGTCATCCACTACACGGGCCAGACCACCGGCGACGATATCGTGCGTGCATTTGGGCGCACCAAGTTCACCGTCAAGTCTAAGACCATGCGCGGCGACAAGGTGGAGATGGCCGTCGAGGTGTTCTCGGACGGCGTGGACATGCCCTATGCCGACGCCATCCGTGCGCTCGACGGCGTGGAGGACCTGACGCTCATCCAATACAACGGCGAATACCACGGATAACTTGGTTCCGGCGTTTTAATAAACGCCGGACCGCTCGACGCTGCGCGGGCATCTGCTCGACCAGGAATTCTATTTACTCAATTTGCTGGCAAGGCAGCTATCATGGTGCTTGTGAATTCGTTGTCAGGGGTGCTCGTGGTAAAGATGAAAGATGTGGCCGAGCTGGCCGGCGTTTCGAGCGCCGCCGTCTCGCGCTACCTCAACGGTGGGTATATTTCGGCGGATAAGGCCGAGCGCATTAAGCAGGCGATTGAGCTGACCGGATACGTGCGGTCCAGCCAGGCTCGCGCGCTGCGCACCGGCTCTACCAAGCTCATCGGCGTCATCGTGCCCAAGATCAACTCGGAATCCGTGAGCCGCATTACCGCCGGCATCGGCCAGGTGCTCGGTCGTCGTGGCTACCAGATGTTGCTCGCCAATACCGACAATGCCCCCGATCGCGAGCTCGAATACCTCGATTTATTCCAAAACCACCCGGTCGATGGCATTGTGCTGGTGGCAACCATGATCACCGACGAACATCGCCGGGCGATTGGGTCGTGCCACGTGCCCATTGTGCTGATCGGCCAAAACGTCGAGGGCGCGGCTTGCGTCTACCATGACGATTACGAGGCTGCCTTTGAGCTGGGCCAGGCGCTCGCGAAGCATGTCGTGGACGGCAAGATTGCCTATATTGGAGTTACCGAAGAGGACCGCGCGGCCGGTTATGACCGCCGTCGCGGTTTTGAGGCCGGCCTGCGCGCCGCGGGTAACCCGCTCGATGCCGCCTTGATTCGCCTGGGCTCGTTTACGCTCGACTCGGGCTATGGTGCGGCGCGTGAACTGCTTTCCGTCGACCCCGATGTTTCGTTTATCGCGTGCGCGACCGACACCATGGCGGCGGGCGCGCTGCGTGCCATCGATGAGGTTCGCGGCATGGGCGAGGGCATGCACCGCGTGAGCGGTTTCGGCGACAACGCGTTTTTGCGCGCGCTGACGGGCGGCATTCCCACCGTGCATTATGGCTACCTGACCAGTGGCGTCGAGGCGACCAGCATGTTGCTCGACACGCTCGATGGCGTGGAAGGGGAGGGCGGCCTGCGTACGCTCAAGCTCGGTCATCAGCTTATGAATGTCTAGGTTTTGGGCGCCCGCCGCTATCTTCGGACCACTGTTATTTGTCCCAAACTACCTTTCACCGGCGAAAATCTACCGTTTACCGCTATATGAAAACGATTACAGTAATATGAAACTGAAAACGATTACAGTGTAAGTGTCAAAGATGGCCGGGTGCAGATGCTCCCGTTGGAGGAAAGGGAAGTCATGGACTACCGCAAATCAGCCCAAGAGGTGCTCGACAACATCGGTGGCGCCGGCAACGTTGTTTCGGCCGCACACTGCGCCACGCGTCTGCGCCTGGTGATTGCCGATAACGCGAAGGTTGACAAGGAGGCCCTCGAGAATATCGACGGCGCTAAGGGCGTCTTTGAAGCCCAGGGCCAGCTCCAGATTATTTTTGGCACTGGCACCGTCAATAAGGTCTACGAGGAGTTCATCGCGCTCAGTGGCGTCGAGGCTGCCACCAAGGCCGAGGTCAAGGAGGCCGCGGCGCAGCAGCAGAACATCTTTATGCGCGCCATTAAGGTGCTCGGCGACGTCTTTGTCCCCATCATCCCTGCCATTGTGGCCTCGGGTCTGCTGCTGGGCATTATGAGCGCCCTCAACTTTATGGCCTCCAACGGCTTTATCGCGCTCGACACCAATAACTTTATTTACAAGATTGCCGACCTGGTCTCGGGCACGTCCTTTGGCATTCTGCAGATCCTGATCGGCTACTCCGCCGCCAAGGCCTTTGGCGCCAACCCGTATCTGGGCGCCGTTGTCGGTGGTGCGTTCATCAATTCCTCGCTACAGAGCGCCTACACGGTTGCCTCCGAGGGCGTGCAGACCATGGTCAACGTCATCCCCGGTGTGTACAGCTTTGAGTGGGTCGGTTATCAAGGCCACGTTATCCCCATCGTCATCGCCTGCGCTATTCTGGCCTTCCTCGAGAAGCGCCTCCACAAGGTTGTCCCCGAGATGTTTGACCTCTTTGTGACCCCGCTCGTCTCGGTGTTCGTGACCGTGCTCGTGACGCTCGTTGCCGTCGGCCCCATCTTCGTGTGGGCCGAGAACGCCATCCTCGGTTTGATCCAGGCCCTGCTGACCCTGCCCTTCGGCATCGGTTCCTTTATCGTCGGCCTTTTCTATGCCCCCACGGTCGTTACGGGTATTCACCAGATGTACACCGCCATCGACCTGGGCCAGCTCGCCCAGTACGGCGTGACTTACTGGCTGCCCATCGCCAGCGCTGCCAACATCGCCCAGGGTGGTGCCGCGCTCGCCGTTGCCTTTAAGACCCGCGATGCCAAGATCAAGGGTCTGGCGCTTCCTTCGGCCCTGTCCGCCTTCATGGGCATTACCGAGCCTGCCATCTTCGGTGTGAACCTGCGCTTCTTTAAGCCCTTCATCGCCGGCTGCATCGGCGGCGGTTGCGGTGCCCTGGTC
>USJB01000176.1 GCA_900554905.1 uncultured Collinsella sp.
TGTCGGTGGGGGCGGGTCACTCGCGGCGCACGTGGTTTGCCGGGGTAGCGCCCACGACGGCGCCGACCTCCATGCGCTTGGCCACGTAGCCGGGGTGATAGAGCTCGTTGACCTGGCCGGTGGCAAGGCCGATCTGGTTGCCGTAGCTGGAGTAGCCGGCGGCAGCGGTGGTTACGAGCTTGCGCTGCGGCAGCTTGCCCTCGAGCGTCTCGGAAACCGGGACGGTGGGGTCGCCGGCGCCGGTGACACGCATGGCCTGGTACACGTAGCTGCGGCCCGAGAGCGGGTCGCGGATGGCGCCGCCCACGCAGGTGGCGGCACCGCCGAAGGGCTCGATCTCGGTCGGGTGGTTGTGGGTCTCGTTTTTGAAGTTGATCAGCCACTCTTCGTCTTTTCCGTCTACATCTACCGGTACGACGATGGAGCATGCGTTGATTTCATCAGACTCTTCCTGATCTGCGAGTTTTCCTTCGGATTTCAGTTTTTTCATTGCCAGAAGGGCAAGGTCCATAAGGCAGATGAATTTGTCGTCACGGCCTTTGTAGAGTACCTCACGGTCGCTTAAGTAGCGGTCGTAGCTTTTTTTCATCGGCTCGTAGTAGTCGCCTTCGCCGAAGGTCACGTTGGTAAGCTCGGTGGAGAAGGTGGTATGGCGGCAGTGATCGGACCAGTAGGTGTCGATCACGCGGATCTCGGTGATGGTGGGATCGCGATCCTCATCGCGGAAGTACTGCTGGCAGAAGGCGATGTCTGCCTCGTCCATGGCAAGGCCGCGCTCGGTGATAAAGGCGGCAAGGCCGGCCTCGTCGAGCTCGCGGAAACCGTCGAGCACCTCGACGGGCTGGGGCTCGGGAGTCTCCATGTACAGCGTCTCGGGCAGGTCGAGCGAGGCGATGCGGGCCTCGACGGGATTCACCACGTAGTGCTTGATGGCCTCGATGGCGGCCTCGTCCAGAGCGCCCGAGATCATATAGACCTTGGCGGAGCGCACGGCGGGGCGCTCGCCCTGGCTGATGAGCTGCACGCACTCGCTGGCGGAGTCGGCGCGCTGGTCAAACTGGCCAGGCAGGAATTCGACGGCAAAGACGGCGCCATCGCTTGCGGGGAGCTCGTCGTAGGTCACATCGACCTGGGGCTCGCTAAAGACGGTCGGCACGCAGGAGCGGAAAAGCTCCTCGTCGATGCCCTCGACGTCGTAGCGGTTGATGATCCTCAGGGCCTCGATGCCCTTGATGCCGAGAATCTCGGTCAGCTCGCCCTTGAGCTGCTGAGCCTCGACGTCGAACCCGGGTTTCTTCTCCACGTAGATACGAGAGACCATTGGTTCCTGCCTTCCTGATCGGTTGGGCGTACGGTACGGTATGCGGCAGCGGTCGGTTTGCGGGGTCTGCCCTGCGGTCGCCTTGAGCCACATGTTTGTAAACCTCACTATGATACGACAGCTCGCGGCGCGTTGAGGACGGCGAGGGTGCTACAGTGAAGCGCAAACAAGAGAAAGGCATCACATGGCATTCGTTTCACTCGCCATCATCGCGCTCGTGGCCTTCGCAAGCCCCTTCATCACCTCAGCGATTCCCGGAAAACCCGTTCCCGAAACGGTCTTTTTGCTCGTGTTCGGCGCGGTGCTGGGACCCCATATGCTCGACATTATCCATGTAGATGCCGAGGTCTCGCTTGTGTCCGAGCTGGGCCTGGCCTTTTTGTTCCTGCTCGCCGGCTTTGAGATCGACCCCAAGAGCATCACGGGCGTCGAGGGGCGCTACGGCTTGGCGACGTGGGTCGTCACGTTTGGTATCGCCTGGCTTGCCGTGCGCTTTACGCCGTGGTTCTCGGTCAGCCATTTCGACGGTATCGCCGTGACGCTTGCCTTGACCTCGACGGCGCTTGGAGCGCTCATGCCCATCTTGCGCGAGCGGTCGCTTGCCGGAACGCGTGTCGGTGATTCGATTCTCGCCTATGGTACGTGGGGCGAGCTCGGCCCCGTGCTCGCCATGTCGGTACTGCTGTCTGCCCGTACGGGCATCGAGACGCTGCTGATCTTGGGCCTATTTGCCGCCGTGTGCGTGCTGCTTGCCGTGGTCCCCGGCCGCTCCAAACGCATCGGCAGCCGTTTTTTCGCCTTTATTCAGGAGCGCGCCGATACCACATCGCAGACGTTCGTGCGCCTGACGGTGCTTATTTTGGTCACGCTCGTGGCGTTTTCCGCCATTTTTAGCCTCGATATCGTGTTGGGCGCTTTTGCCGCCGGCTTTGTCCTGCGCTATATCATCCCCGAGGGCAACCATACGCTGGAGACCAAGCTCGATGGCCTGGCCTACGGCTTTTTGATTCCGGTGTTCTTTACCGTATCGGGCGCGAAGATCGATCTGACGGCCGTGGCGTCGCGCCCGGGCTTGCTCGTGGGCTTTATCGTGGCACTGCTGATTATTCGTGCCGTGCCCATTCTCATCTCTATGAGCATTTGTCCCGTGACGCGCGATGTGTCGGCGTATGGTCGCATTACGGTGGCCCTGTACTGCACCACGGCGCTGCCGATCATCGTTGCCGTGACAAGCGTTGCCGTCAACGCGGGCGCGCTGTCGCAAGATATTGCGTCGGTCATGGTTGCCGCCGGTGCCATCACGGTGTTCTTGATGCCATTGCTCGCGCAGCTCTTCTACCGCGTGGTCGACGCCGCACCGGTCGCTGCCGTGGCAGAGGTTGCCGAGCATCCATCCGATGCGCTCGACATTCTGCGCGCCCATCACGATTTGGCGAGTCTGCTCGCACGCGAGCACGAGCTGCTGACCTCGCATGGACATGGTCGTGTATTCGAGGGCCTGCCTACGCTCGATACGATTGCCGAGCGTCTTTCCGCCGAGGCAGCGAGCGGCCACATCGATGCCCGCATCGTGGACGCGGCGCACCTGCTTGCCGATAAGACCTATGGAGACGAGGTCGACCCGTCCAAGCTGACTCCGCGTGAGCGCCGCCGCCTGGAGCGCGCCAAGCTCGCCGTGCACGAATATCGCCGCCGCATGCTGGAGCTCTATGCAAGAGAAGAAGCCCAGGACGACGACGGCAAGTAGTCGATACTCTCTCGGGGAAGCCGCGTCCCGCTTTGAAGGCTCGGAACGGGATGTGGTTTCCGAAACAGGGGCCGTTGGGAAACGGTGTCCCGGAATGGGCGTCCAGAGTGGGACGCGCTTTCCGCGAGAGACCCGTTGCGGAAACCACTTCCCAGAATCTGCGTTCAAAACGGGACGCAGTTTCCGCAAGGAGGTCCTGGGGGAAACCGTGCCCCGTTCTGATCCGAAATACTGGGACATAGTTTCCCTTTCATAACAGAAGAAGGCGCGCTGCCTGCAGTTGATGCAGACGGCGCGCCTTCTTTGTTGGACTATGTTGAGGCTGGGAGCTGAGGCTTGTGGTCC
>USJB01000177.1 GCA_900554905.1 uncultured Collinsella sp.
ACGTGCTCTCGGCCTTTTTGGCGCTCGATTCCTATGTTGAGCTGACGGGCGCCGGTCGCGTGCCGCTTGCCGAGTTCGTGGACATGGGCTACGTGCGCGATGTGATCGAGCACGTGGTGGTCGTTAAGCACGACTACCGCGCAAGCTATGAGGCCGTGCGCAAGGCCGCGACCGACTTCCCCTCGCTTAATGTCACCGCCGCTTGGTGGGACAACTCCTGGCATGTCACCGTGGGCGCCCGCCCGCTGCGCGCGACCCTGCTGCAGGGCGAGGCATCTGGCCTTACCGCCGAGCAACCTTCCGAGGACGAGCTTCGCGCCCTGGCCGCATCCGTGCGCTCGCTGGGCTACGGCACCAACCTGTGGGGCTCGGCCGACTACCGCCGCCGCATCTCGGCCCCGCTTGCCGTCCAGGCTGTGCGTCGCGCCGCCGGCATCGAGCTTTCGGCCGCGCTTGCCCGCGAGCTCGAGACCGTGCAGGTCCCCAAGTTTGCCACGGACGAGTATTCCTGCCGCCGCGTGCCCGGCGTCGATTCTAGCGAGGTGCGCTAATGGCTGCCAAACTCATCGATCTTTCCTTTACACTCAACGGCCGCAAGGTCAAGGTTCCGATTGCCCCCGATACCATGCTCTTTGCGCTGCTGCGCGAGCAGGGCTGCGCGTCGGTGCGCTGCGCCTGCGAGACCACCAACTGCGGTCTGTGCACGGTGTGGCTCGACGGCGATCCGGTGCTGCTCGGTTCCCGCCGCCCGTGTTGAGGGCCATACCATCACCACGCTCGAGGGCCTTAAGGCCGAATCCGAGGCGCTGGCCCGCGCGATGGCTGCCGAAGGCGCCGAGCAGTGCGGTTTTTGCGCCCCCGGCCTCATCATGAACGTGCTGGCGCTTGCCCGCGCCGCCAAGGAGGACCCGAGCCTCGTCGCCACGCGCGAGGAACTCTCGCGCCAGCTTGCCGGCAACCTCTGCCGTTGCAGCGGCTACGAGAGCCAGCTGCGCGCCATCGTCCGTTTTCTCAACGAGTCCGGCGTGCAGGTGGGTTTCGAGATGCCCGAGCTGCCGGTCAATAACACCAGCTCCGATGGTGTCGCGTACAAGCAGATCACTCACAAGCAGCCCAAGAAGGATTCGAAGGCTCTGCTCGAGGGTCGTCCCGTCTACACGGGCGACTTGGTGCCCGCCGGCGCCCTGATCGTCAAGCTCAAGCGCAGCCCGTATGCCCGCGCCAAGATCCGCTCCATCGATACGTCGCGTGCCCTGAAGGTGCCCGGCGTGGTGGGCGTCTACACCTACGAGGACGTGCCCAAGCGCCGCTTTACCATCGCCGGCCAGAGCTATCCGCAGCCGAGTCCCTACGACCGCCTGATTCTCGAGAACCTCGTCCGTTACCAAAACGAAGAGGTGGCGATCGTCGCCGCCGAGACTGAGGAGGCCGCCGACAAGGCGCTCAAGCTCATCAAGGTCGACTACGAGGTGCTTGAGCCCCTGCTCGACTTTACCAAGGCACTCGATAACGACATCGTGGTTCACCCCGAGGGCGACGTGACCTTTATGTTTCCGCAGGGCGGCGACGTCCCGCGCAACTTGGTATGCAGCGGCACGAGCGACTTTGGCGACTTGGACGAGGCCTTTGCCCAGAGCGACATCGTCTTCACCCGCACCTACACCAGCCAGGCCACGCAGACCGCGCCCATGGAGACCTTCCGTGCCTTCGCGACGACCGATGCGTTCGGCCGCATCTCGGTGACCACCTCCACTCAGGTGCCCTTCCACGTGCGCCGCATGGTCGCGCAGTCGCTCGATATTCCGCAGTCGCAGGTGCAGGTCATTAAGCCGCGCATCGGCGGCGGCTTTGGCTCCAAGCAGACGGGCTGCTGCGAGATCTTCGTGGCATTCGTTACCCAGCAGACCGGCCGTCCGAGCTACTGCTGCTACACCCGCGAGGAGACCATCACCGCGGGCAACTCGCGCCACCAGATGCAGATGACCGTTAAGTTGGGCGCCATGAACGACGGCACCATCACGGCCATCGATCTGCACACGCTGTCCAACGCCGGCGCGTACGGCGAGCACGCCACCACGACGATCGGCCTTTCGGGTCATAAGAGCCTGCCCATCTACAACCATGTGAAGGCGAGCCGCTTTAGCTGGGACGCCGTCTACACCAATACCAACCGCGGCGGCGCGTATCGCGGCTACGGTGCCACCCAGGGCCAGTTTGCCGTGGAGAGCGCCGTCAACGAGCTCGCCGACATGTTGCACATGGACCCCGCCGACCTGCGCCTTAAGAACATCGTGCGCGAGGGCGAGATCATGCCGCAGTACTACAACGAGAAGCTCAACGCCTGCGCGCTCGACCGCTGCCTGCTGCGTGCGATGGACATGATCGGCTGGCGCGACAAGCCGCTGGCCGTGGACCTGGGCGACCGCGTGCGCGCCCTGGGCTGCGCGCTCACCATGCAGGGTTCGGGTATCTCCAACGTGGACATTGCCGGCATCGACATGCGCCTGGAAGAGGACGGCTTCATTACCATCGGCACCGGCGCCACCGATAACGGCATGGGCGTCGACACGATCCTGGCGCAGATTGCCGCCGAGGAGCTGGGCGTTGAAAGCTCGCTCATTGTGGTGCGCGGCGTGGACACCGACGTGTCGCCGTTCGACGCCGGCTCGTACGCGAGCTCGGGCACGTACGTGACGGGCCTTGCCGCCAAGAACGCCGCGACCGAGCTGCGCGAGAAGATCTGCGCCAAGGCCGCCCAGATGTGGGACGTGGACGCCGCCGATGTGGTCTTCGACGGCCAGTACGTGCGCCTGTCCGACGAGCGTGCCGCGCGTGAGCAGAACCGCTACCTCACGCTGCGCGACTTTGCCAACCTGTGCGTTAAGAACATTGCGGGCGGCGACGCGCTCACCTCGCATGCCTCTGCCTGCCTGCCCGTTTCGCCCCCGCCGTTTATGGCCGGCATTGCCGAGGTCGAGGTCGACAAGGCCACCGGCAAGGTGACTGTGGTGGACTATGCGGCGGCTGTGGACTGCGGCACCGTGATCAACGAGGCGCTCGCGCGCGTCCAGGCCGAGGGCGGCATTGCCCAGGGTATCGGTCACGCGCTCTACGAGATCGTCGAGCACGACGACCGCGGTCGCCTGCGCACCGGCAACTTTATGAGCTACAAGCTGCCCACGCGCCTGGATATCGGCAGCATTCGCGTGGCCTTTGAGCCGAGCTACGAGCCGACGGGCCCGTTTGGCGCCAAGTCGATCGGCGAGGTCGTCATCAACACGCCGCTCGCCGCCGTTGCCTCGGCCGTGGCACACGCTACCGGACATCAGGTTCGCTCGCTGCCGATCACGCCCGAGAAGGCCCTGCTGGGGGAGTAGCGGGTCGGCGAACAAGTCGTAC